>JBDRPR010000157.1:0-7967 GCA_043826845.1 Bacteroidota bacterium | reverse complement strand
TCTGAATGCCTATGATATGACATTAAGCGCTTGTACAGAAATAATAATTGAAGGCGATCAGGAATTTATTGCTGAAGGAAATAATCAGTTAATACTGGAAATCAATCAGGATATTTGTAGTAACAACAATAAATCAAACTTCTTTTCTGATGATGTATTAGCCAATGATACTGATACAGTTTTACCACTTATTAATACCTTGAAATCTAATCCCAATCCCTTTGTTGATGTGCTGAATATAAATATAAATATTGCATATCCGCAAGATTTGATTATTGATATGACTGACATTTATGGCAGAACGATTTTATACATTAAAAAAGAGAAGATAGAAACTGGCAGCTATTTTTATATGATCAACACAACAGAAATGCTACCAGGTTTCTATATATTATCTTCAAACATCAATAATTCAAAACAAACAATAAAAATTATCAAAACTGATATTATAAAATGAAAACGAAACTATTAATATTTATTATACTATCAGGAATCTGTTGCTATTCTCAAAAAAACAGCCTGATGTTTAATATGAACACAGACTACAGTAATCCATATTGGAATGATAGAAATTATTCGCAATTGGTACCTTCTTTAATTAATTTAGATGGATATTCGATCAATAATTCTGGTTATTCATCAGGTAAGTTTTCAATTAGCTTCCTCAGCCAAAAAAACAGATTATTACAGGATTATGAATTAATGCCAGGATATTTTAAAGGTGATCATACTCAGGTTACATACATTGACTCATCAAATTTAAACACTTATGATATTCGCGGTGAATCTGTGTTTTATTTTGAATCATTTCTAAAATATCAGATTCATTACAATATAATTAATAAAGACTGTAAATTACTACCCTTTATAGGAATTGGTTCAAATTTATTTATACAGAATGAAAGATACACATCTATGAGTTCATTTATATATCCAAGAAAATTTTTTAAAGCAGGATTTGATTTTTTTGCATGTATTTCTTTGATGTATAATATTAATGAAAAGATGTTTTGCATGATTAATATGCCCTTCAGATATACTAGCGTATATACATTAATTAATTACATTGGAAATCCATACTTACCACAAGCTTTAATGAGAACAACAACAATTAATATAGATTATTTTCCTGAAAAATACTCATTTAGATTTGGGATAGGATTCAAATTATAACGTTCAAATTGGTTTTGTTTTGTCTCACTACACAAGCAGAGAAAGATAAATTTGAAAATCCTGTCCAGCATTACACTCGAGAAGAACTAGCGCTACAGGGGGGACTGTTCGGGTGTAAAGTTGATAGGTTGAGCTCCAGAATTGCTATCGGGAAGTTTGGGAGTATGTATTTGGTCATAGGATGATCTTTCCGTAAAAACAGTTTATCAAAATAAAAAAGTAGCAGAAAAATATGAATTTATCCAATTTATATCATTTCCCCACCATCACAAAAGCTCCCCAATAAAAGGGATAAATGTACTTTTCTTTTATTTCAAGTTGGGCTTTTCTAAAAGCAGTGTGTTTGTTGCCTGATTCTAGCCAGTATTTATAAAAAGCAGACATTAAATCCTGGGTACCTTCATCGCTTACTTCCCACAAGCTGTTTAGTATCGATGAGGCTCCTGCAACCTGAAATGAACGTTGCAAGCCGTAAACTCCTTCACCGGTTTTTATATCTCCAAGACCAGTCTGACATGCGCTTAAAACTACAATTTCGGTATTGTCCAGATTTAAAACCATGGCTTCAAAAGCATTCAAAACGCCATCGTCATTATCTTTGTTGTCTTTTGTATTAAGATTCTGAATTGTTTTTTCAGCACCGGCCATAAGTAAACCTGAACGCAGGAGAGGATTTTCATATGCACGTGATGGGTCTAGCCCGAAAGAACGGCTGCCTTCTGATGCGAAAAGGTCTTTTTCCATAAAAAATCCATGAGTTGCAATATGCAAAATGTAAGGACTTTTTACTTTTTTAAGATTCTCTTCGCTTGCATTATCCTCCATAAAGAAATTTACTGTCCATGATTTGCTTTTTAAAAGATTTTTAATTGTTTCCGTTTCTTTTTTTGTTCCCGGAAGGGGAGGTATGGTCTCATCCCGAGGATCTAGTCCCTTCAGATAATTAGGGAAGCCAAATAATGACGCTGTTTTTGTGTTTTTCTGAATATTATCCTTATATGTAATTACATCCTTTGAGTTTGTGACAAAAAGTACATTTTTTTCATCAAGAATATAGTTGCCATTCGGAAGTTTAATAGTATTGATATTTACTTTATTATATATTCCGTCAAGAGAAGCATACAAAGTTTTAACATTTTTTGTCAGCTCATCCAGATTTTGCCAGTAATAGTCATAATATTTTTCCATATCCTTACCGTCATGAATGTCTTTTTGGTATGAATATGCATAATTTGTCTCCATGGCAACTCCATCTTCGAAAATTTTCATTTTCGGAGCACTGTTGTCATTTTGTAAAACCAAAGCAATATATTTTATTTTTTCTTTAGCATTCAGAAAATCATATTCTTTTATTCGCACAAATTCAACAACCCCTTCATCTTTACCAAGCTTTGAAGCTATATCTTTGTATGAAATCTGTTGTTGTTCAACTGCTTGTTTGAATAATTCTGAAGATTTTGTAAGTTCTTTTTCCAGATTTTCAACAACAGTTTCCATCGAGTCAACATTGATTTTTTCTTCTTTTAATTCTTCATCAGAATAAGAATATAGTTTGCCAAGATATGCTTTCATGTCTTGCCACTGCTGGTATTTGACAATTAAATCATTATCCCCGCTATTTAAAATTCTCTGTTTGATTTTTCTTGATGAATTAAATAGCAAGGCTTTCGTAGCAATATGGTAATTGTAAAAATCACCCGCGATTTCAGGAACTTCTTTTTCTGCCTGAATTGCAAAATTGTAGAAACGAATGAATTTCGGTTGAATATTTTCCCAAAACAAAGATTTCTCATATTCGTTCATTGCAGTGAAATAGTTGTTGATTTGATATATGTATTCTTTCAAAGCTTCGTTGTATTTTTGAGCTGCCATTTTGAAATCGCCTTTTTGCCAATATAAAATCGCTATATTTTCACGGGTAGCAGTCAAATCGGGATGATGTTCACTAAGTACAGACTTTTGCACTTCAAATGCTTCATTGAGCAAAGAATATGCTTCATCAAGACGATTTTGAGATTGATAAAAAGCACCTAAATCATATATTGATCCGGCGTAAGCAGGGTGCTGTTTTCCGAATTGATCGGCATAAATATCAATTGCTTCTTTCAGATATTTTTCTGCTTCATCATATTTTCCCATTTCCTGATATAAAGAAGCAATATTCCTAAGTAATACGGCATAATCAGGGTGTTTTGTTCCAAATCTGTGCTTTTTAAGAGATATGGCATCCTTATAAATTTCTTCGGCTTCTGCGTATTTCTTTTGTGACTGATATAACAAAGCAAGATTCACTTTGAGACGAACAAAAGTTGGTGACTTTTCCTTGATTTGACGTGAAGCAATATCGAGAGATTGATTCATCAGGATTTCGGCTTCCTTATATTTTCCTGTCAATTGATAAAGCATTGCTTTATTATTCAATACGACAGCGTAATTCATAGTTTCAGTACTTCCTTCATTTTCGAGATATTTTTGAGCTTTATTGATGTTTTCTTCCGACTCTGTGTAAAGTCCCATATCTTTGTAAAGCATAGAAATATTATTCAATGAAGCAGCATAACCTGTTTTATTTTCGCTGATTTCACGCTGATTAAGAGCATTTTTTGTATATTCTTCAGAAAGAGAATATCTTCCCATTGTATGGTACAAAAGTCCCAGATTGCTAACTGTCAGCATTGCAAATGATGAATCCTGCAAACCAGCATCATTATATATATTCAATGCTTTATGAAATGAATTTTCTGAAAGCTTGTATTTGTTTGATACATAAAAAATCTCTCCTCCGTAATTAAAATTTTGTCCCTTGGTTTCAGGATTTGCATCGACCAGATTATTTGGATCGCCCAGATATAATGCGAAGCTTTGTGCCTGTTTGAAATTTCCTTTTGACTCATAAGGTGTTGAATTGTCTCCGAACGAAATTGCGTAATTGAAATCAGTAGTGTTGTAGCTTTCTGAAAATTTTGTAACAGCATCTCTCAATTTCCCTTTTAGCTCACCTCCCAATTTAGAAGCTTTGTCATCAATGATATTTGAAAGAAATGAATCTGCTCTGTCACTTCCTGTTTTTAAATTCACTTTATCTGTCACATCGGTAATAACACCCGTATTTATTCCGGTACTTTGCTCAATTACTCCGGTAAAAAGTGTACATCCGGCAGAAATCGCTATTAAAATCATTAAAATCAGACTAAATTTTTGCATATAATTAAATTTTCGGTTTGTCACAATATGTTGCAAAATTGGCAATAATTATTTGAAGCATGAATAAAATATTGTGAAAAATTAATGTTTTCCTAAAAGCTCAAGAATTCCATTAATGAAAGTCAACGGATGAGTTGGATTTCCGGGAACATATAGATCAACAGGATATTTATTTAAAAATTCACGTTTAAGGGCTTCGCTATACTTGAAAATACCCCCACTGATTGCATCAGTTCCAACTAAAATTATAATTTTAGGATTAGGTATGGCATCATAACAAACCTGCAATGCATCAGCCATATTTTCAGAAATTGGTCCTGTAATTACAATTCCGTCAGCATGGCGAGGGGAGGCAACAAACTCAATACCAAAACGACCCATGTCAAAATTTACATTACCGGATGCATTTAGCTCCATTTCACAACTGTTGTCTCCACCTGCAGATACTTGTCTTAATTTCAAGGAGTTTTTAAAAAATTTTCTAATTTCTTTTCGGACAGCGTTCTGGTCAAAAATAACTGGATTATTTCCGCTTCTTATTATAAGTTTTGAGATATCGTTTGTCGAAATTTTATAATCATTCGTAAATCTGATTTTATCAGGACAAGCAAATTCACATTCTTTGCAAAATACACATTTGCCGAGGTCAATTCCAAAGTTATCAGTAACTATTGCATCTACCGGACATAACTTTGTCAGCATTTCAGATTCTTCTTTGTTTATTAAATTACTGATTACTGGTCTCCCTCTGAAAATTGGAGTTAGTTCAGCGTTTTTTAAATCCGGAACATATTGAATACCGTGACTTCTTAATATTTTTATTTCTCTCAGCATAATCAATATCTATAAATCGTTTCCACAATAACTAAGGTTAAAACTTTTATTACAAATCGGAAAATCAGATATTTCCTGATTCCTTACTGCCAGCGCCAAAGCCATCCAGTTATGTACCGAAGGATCATTTACTTTATAATTAAAAATTTCACCATCGTTATCAGTAATTGCAATATGGCAAATTTCTCCACGCCAGCCTTCAACCATCGAAATTGCAAAACAATTTGGTTTCAGTTTATAATTGTAAACAGGCTTTTTATTGATTTTACTTTTTTGTTGCCAGATTTCAAGAAGATCATTAATGATTTTAATTGACTCACGTGACTCCAGATTTCGCATCATCCCTCTTGCCAAAACATCACCTGCTTTTAAAATAACAGGTTTGACAGGAAAATTGTTATAAAACTGAAAAGGATGCGTATTTCTGATATCACGTTGAATACCGCATGTTCGTGCGACCATACCGACTGCTCCTATTGAAAGAGCTTGATTTTTTGTCACAACACCAATCCCATCAAAACGGGCTAATACAGATGGTAATGTATATATAAGATCAGTTATATCACAATATCTTTTTCCTGTATCAGCCAGAATCATACTTATTTCAGTGATAATTTTTTCGTTTAGCGGATAATTACTGCCTCCGGGACGGACTAAACCTTTTCCAAAGCGGTTTCCACACCAAAATTGAGTAGTATTTATTATTGTTGTTCGTAATGCTTCATTAACTATCTGACCAAATTGATAAGCCACATCTGTGCATAAAGCTGCGGTATCACCAATATGTACTGCAATTCTTTCAAGTTCCAGTGCAATGCAACGCTCAATTTGCAGTGATTCACTGATTTCAATATCGCTCAGGCTCTCAACTAACTGAGAATGAGCGAATGAATGACCGACAGAACTGTCTCCGGCTATTGAATCAGAGATTACACACCTCGTTAATGAGTTGTTCTTTTCGGCAAAAAGTTTTTCAATTCCCCTATGTTGATAACCTAACTGAATCTCGAGATGCAAAACTTTTTCTCCGTTACAGATAAACCTGAAATGTCCGGGTTCAATAATACCGGCATGAATAGGTCCTACTCCAACCTCATGCAACTCTTCACTTTCAATTTCATAAAAAGGATAGTTCTCTATAATTTTTGATTTGTCTGATCTGTTTTTTGGATATCTTACAGGTTTTAACCATGGATGTCCTTCAAAATTAATACCGTAATTTTCATGAATTTCGCGCTCGAAAATTTGTAACTGCCTACATTCCGGTGTAATCGATTTTATGGAATTCTGATTTTTACTAAGTTCATGAGAAAAGACATAAATATTTTTATCATTATCATTTGCAATACAGCAAAATAATCGTAATTTGTTATTCAATTCAACTGTATGATATGTCAGACAGTGGTTTGTTTCAATTTTTAATAGTTCTAAAACCTGCTTATAAAAAACAGGATAATCAAGTACGGGAATATCTTTGATATTAACAGGCAATGAATTGTTTTTTAACTCTATATATTGATTATTGTTCATAGATATTTATTTTATCAATACTGCAATACTTTGGTTAATCAAATCAACCAGAAAAGGAGGTTGATAAAAGCACATCATTAAAACAATTGCAAGAAAAACATATTGACTGATTGTTTCAACAGGGTTAACTTTTTTAGTATAAATTATGTCAGGAATCTTCCTTGGTTCAGAAAAGAGAATATGCATAATTCTGATAATCATAGCGTATATAACACAACAAAGCAACAGGATTGTAATTATCAGGATAAACCACTGACCATCGAAAATCATTGCTTTAAATAGTAAATATTCAGTAATAAACAAACCTGACGGAGGAATTGCAAGAATAGATATTGTACCTATTAAAAGAACTAAAGCTCCTGCAGGATATAATTTCATATATCTGCCACAATTATCAATATTGAAAGTTTGAAGCACACGTGAAAATTGTCCCATATGAAAGAACAATCCTGATTTAGTTAGGGAATGTAAAACTATTAGCAGTAATGCGACATAATAGCCAATTCCTCCAATTCCTACAGAAATTGCAACAAGCCCCATATTTTCCAAACTCGAGTACGCAAACATGCGTTTAATGTGCTTCGCTTTAAGCATATATCCGGCTGCAATCAGTATAGACAAAATCCCTGATAATATCAGAATATTATTCATAAAAGGTAGAATGGAAGTTGATGAAAAGAGAATATATACCCTAAAAATGGCTAAAAAACCTACGTTCATAAGAGTTGTTGAAATTAATGCGCTGATTGGGGGAGGTGCAACAGAATGTGCATCTATTGTAACTGTATGCATAGGGAAAAGACCCATTTTTGTACTGAAACCGACTAAAACAAATACAAATGCAATTTTTAAGTACAAAGGATTTGCTTCAGTGATGATGTTCGCTAAAGTTGCAAATGATAAACTGGAGGAACTTTCTCCTCTATATATAAAACCTAAAAATAAGATACCAATATATGCAATTGCAATTCCAATAGAACATATAAAAACATATTTCCATGTTGCTTCAAGGGCAACTTCTGTGCGATCATGATAAATTAGTGCAGCAACGCTTAGCGTAGTTGCTTCAACAAAAATCCAAAGTACAGTCATTCCATTGGCAAGATATGCGCCTGTCATAAAAGTAATTAAGGCGATGAGCGTTGCATGATAAATGGAATATTTTCGGACATTATTATCAGAAACATATATAAATCCATGGTAGATAGTAGGGATAGATAATAGCG
>JBDRPR010000156.1:0-5132 GCA_043826845.1 Bacteroidota bacterium | reverse complement strand
TAAAAGAGGATGGGACTAATTCGGGACATAAGCCTTCAAGTTTATAGCTATCGATAGTTCACCCATTCTCTTTTTCGGTTTGTCTTGTTTATGCAAAACTAACCATCTTTTCATTTTGCAAGTCTAAAGGATAGCTATCGGATCGTATTCTAATGCATCCTTATAAACCACTTCACTATGCCCTTTTCCCAGAATTCTATGGACCTTCATACAAATCCCAATTATTTTATACCACTCCTCCTTGTAAATTATTATATCCATATCATTCCCTTTCGTGATAATTCGTGAAATTCGTGTCTGTATTTTTCATGCAAATTCGTGTTTTTTTTACGTAACATGAGTTAATTATTACTCAAAAAGAGTAGTCAGGCTACTCCAATTCAAAAAAATTACTGGACTTACCCCTTACTTTTTCAAACAGGTGAAGAAAAGGCTAAATGTTAATCTTTAAAATCTGTGATATATGTAACTTAAATAAATAACTATGTAATACTTTCTGAAATTGCATTCCTCATCTTAGCAGTGTGAAAATTCATTCACAATTTAACACTTAAAATTATGAGAATAATAAATTTATTGGCAATTTTTGGAATAGTATCCGTCGTAATGATCGTGGGTTGTAAAAAAGAAGAAGATGAGGTAGTAATAATGCCGGATACTAATGTAATAACTATTCAAACGGTAGTGCAGCCAACAATTGATCTTAGATCAACAACTGATTTTGTTATTTTAGCCGGCTCGTTAATATCAAATGTCCCTACTTCTGCTCTTACCGGAAATATCGGATTAAGTCCCGCTGCCGGAAGCAAGATTAGTGGATTTGGTAATGGAGAAATCACCGGAACTACTTATACTGTAGATGCTTCTGGTCCTGCAGGTTCAGTGCCCGATGCCGTAGGTCTTACTGCAGCCAAAGGGGATTTAACAACAGCTTATAACGATGCTGCCGGACGTACATCAACTGATATTGTACTTCTTGCCGGAAATATTGGTGGGCTTACACTTACACCAGGGCTTTATAAATCAAGTGGATCTCTTGAAATATCATCTGGCGACCTTACTTTCGATGCTAAAGGCGATGCAAATGCTATATTTATAATTCAGATAGCATCTACTCTAAAAACTACTTCAGGACGTAAGGTTATTTTAAGTGGTGGAGCATTGGCATCAAATATTTTTTGGCAGGTAGGTACTTCTGCAACTATTGGAACTACTTCAGTTTTCAAAGGGACTATCATGGCTGATCAATCTATTTCTATTAATACCGGTGCTACAATTGAAGGGCGATTGTTTGCACGTATTGCTGCTGTAACATTAAACAGTAATACAATTGTAAAGCCATAATATATCAATGCTATAAAATATAAAAAGGCTTTTCTTTTATTACTAATTTGATCTTCTTTTATGAAATTTTTGCATTAATCTTGTCGCTTTTGAGTGATTTATTTTTGAAACAACGACTTTGGTGCTAGGAAAAACACCCGGAGATACAATTTTTTCTGATCCTTTAATAACATTTTCCAGATGAGATTCAATACCTTCATGATGTAAATAATAAGAAACAAATAAAGAATCCATATATGATCCTGCATAAACGGACATACTAGCTTCTTTGTATTTTGTTATCATTTAGCCAGATTACAATAATATTTTCAAATATAAACATTTTATGAATATAATGACTATGCTGATTGATAACCCAACCCTGCAAATTGATAAATGACACTGCATCTTTAGACTAATTATTTATTGCCCTCTTGCAGAAAATATTAAAGTCAAATAGCTGGTGGATGATCTTTTATAAAAATAAATAAAATGAATTGGCTCTAAATCGAATAAAGTTGTTTATATTTATTTTGACATTAATTATTGATGTTATTTAGAAAAAATAATCAATAAACAACATTCAAAAAAATGAACAATTAAAAAACAACATATATCCCATTAATTACTCCCTGATTCTCCGTATTTCAACTGGGAAAATTTTCCAGTTGTAATTGTTTTTGTCTCACTAAGTTTTGTAAGTTCAAAACTAAAAGTCCCTGAGATCAACATATTGTCTGTATCAATATCGGAAATAGTAACTGTTCCTGATTTGCTGAAAAAATTATTTTCAGAAGGCGATGAGGCACTAGGCTGAAAAATAGCTCCGACCTGTGCACTTAATGAATCAATTGAAGTTGCAGAAGTATAAGTACCTTCCTCGGAACCCCTGATAGTTATTGCCAATACCTCTCCATTCACAGATGTTCCTGAGATAGTAAAAATATTTGTACTGACAAAATGATTGGATACTCTTGTTATGGCTGTCCAGCTTGTACCATCGATTGTCGCAGACATTGATGCATTTGTAACCAAATTTTCTTTTTTACATGCAAAAAGAGCTGTTAAAATTATTATTACCAGAATACTTATTTTTTTCATGATACTTTTTTTTACAAATCTACATAAATTTTCATTAATTCAAATAACCAATATTAATATTCTAGTTTTTTAATATATGGATTTGAATTTCTATCGGAAGAGAAAATTTGTACTAAAAATTTTAATAATCCAATTATTTCAAGAATCAAACCTGTTTGAAGAATAATAATTTTAATTTTGCAAAAATCTATAATTAATGCAAAAGAAAACAGATTTTTTAATTATTGGATCTGGAATAGCAGGTTTGAGTTTTGCCTTAAAAGTTGCTGATAAAGGCAATGTGATAATAATAAGTAAGACAACCCTCGATGAAACATCTACCAGCTATGCACAAGGAGGCATTGCTGCAGTGACTTATAATCCGGATTCATACGAAAAACACATAACAGATACACTGATTGCAGGAGATGGTTTATGCGATGAAAATGTTGTAAGAACAATCGTCTCAGAAGGTCCCGGACAAATTCATGAATTGATAAACTGGGGAACAAATTTTGACAAAAAAGCTGACGGGAAGTATGATCTGGCAATGGAAGGAGGCCACAGCGAACCAAGAATTTTACACCACAAAGACAGCACCGGATATGAAATTCAAAGAGCTCTAACCAGCAGAGTGAGAAATCATCAGAATATACAATTATATGAAAATTACTTTGCATTAGATATCATCACACAACATCATTTAGGTCAAATCGTAAAGCATTCTACCGGAAATGTTGAATGTTATGGAGCTTATATATTGAATATGATTACAAATGAAATTGAAACTGTTTTGTCCAAAATAATCTTTATGGCTACAGGAGGGATAGGAAATGTGTATCAAACCACAACAAATCCCAAAATTTCTACAGGGGATGGGATTGCAATGATATACAGAGCCAAAGGACTATGTGAGAACATGGAATTTGTGCAGTTTCATCCGACTTCATTATATAATCCTGATAAGAGACCTTCTTTTTTAATTACTGAAGCAATGCGAGGATTTGGGGCAATTCTTAAAACATCTGATGGAAAAGAATTCATGCATAAATATGATAAACGTGGTTGTCTGGCATCCAGGGACATTGTCGCCAGATCTATTGACAATGAGTTGAAAATTACCGGCGATGATTATGTTTATTTAGATGCAACTCATCTTGACTCAAATCAACTAAAATTGAAATTCCCTAACATTTTTGAAAAGTGTTTGAAATCAGGCATTAATATTACAAAAGATATGATTCCTGTGGTTCCGGCTGCACATTATATTTGTGGTGGAATAAAAATTGATATTGACGGAAGAAGCACAATAAGAAATCTATACGCAGGAGGAGAAAATGCATCTTCGGGACTCCACGGAGCTAACAGATTAGCCTCAAACTCGTTGCTTGAAGCTGTCGTTGTTTCACACAAAGCCGCAAATCACGCAATTAAAGTGGTTGATAGTAATTCATGGAGAACAGATATCCCTGACTGGAATGATGAAGGAACGACCAATCAGGAAGAAATTGTATTAATTACACAAAGTTTAAAAGAGTTAAGGCAGATTTTAAGCAATTATGTCGGAATTGTTCGTTCCGACTTACGACTAAAAAGAGCAATAGACAGGCTTCAATTGCTATATCTTGAAACAGAAAAGCTGTATGAAAAATCTACAATATCAGTAGAAATTTGTGAGTTGAGAAATGCAATAAATATAGGATATTTAATCTCTAAAATGGCACAAAACAGGAAAGAAAGCAGAGGGTTACACTTTTCTATTGATTACCCTGAAAAACTAATTTCCTCATAAATCTCCAAATAAAATAATTCTACAAGCTTAAAATGATTTCATTTTATTGGGATTTTTCTTTATCTTTATGATTTAATATATATATAAAATTCTAAAGATTATGCTAAAATTTACTTTCCTGTTTCTTTTTATAAGTGTGTTATTTATTAATCTTTCGTTCAGTAAAAATGTTTCTCCGGAAATTGCAAAACAACTTGCAAAAAATTTATATTACGAAAGAATAAATCAAATTAAATCTGTTGGTTATGATCAAATAGAATTATTTCTGGTTTCGCCGGCAGACCAATTGGGTTCTCCGGTTTACTATATATTTAATGTTAATGAAAATGATGGTTTTGTAATAATTTCTGCAGATGATATTGCAAAGCCGGTAATTGGCTATTCATTTAATGGGAGTTATAATCCATCTGATTTGCCTCCTTCTTTTAAATATTTCCTTGAAACCAGAGAAAATGAGATTTCATATGCTGTACAAAATCAATTAAAGAGTAACAATGTAATTGAAAAAGAATGGCAAGAACTAGTCAATATTCAAATAAATAACATTCGCGATATTCAGACAATAACACCCTTACTCCTTACTGATTGGGGGCAAGGAGGTTATTATGATGATGCCTGTCCTGAAAGCGGAGGAGAACAAGCAGTAGTAGGTTGTGTGGCTTTATCCATGGCAATGGTTATGAAATATTATAATTATCCTGCACAGGGGCAAGGTTCACACAGTTACAGTTATCCGGCAGGCTGGCCAACCTACTGGCCATACGGAACATTAACGGCAAATTTTGGAGCAACTACATACAACTGGTACAATATGCCGCTAAAATGCACTTCCGTTAATAATGATGTGGCTACATTTTTATTTCATTGCGGTGTAGCTGTTGATATGTATTATGACCCAAGTGGATCAGGATCTCAAACATACTCGGTTCATGATGCG
>JBDRPR010000155.1:0-4288 GCA_043826845.1 Bacteroidota bacterium | reverse complement strand
AAGAAAACGCCAATAATTTCGTTACTCTTGTTTTGAAAACAGTCATTTACACTAGTAAACTCCTGATTTTCAAAACTGCGAAAGCCTCATTCTTGACGTTTTCTTATCTGACACTGAGTTTTCTTGCAAGGACTAAGTAGGTAAAACAAACGACATTAAAGTGAAAATGATTATAAAGAGCATAATAACTTGTTTTAAACAACCTGCTCTGGAATTGAATCATTGCACACTTATATAGTTATATTAGTAAATTTTAATTTTTAATTTAAACTCATAAGATGACAAAAATAAATATTGCTGTAGTTGACGATCATCAGATTTTAAGAAAAGGTCTGATTGCTCAGTTAAATGAATTCAAACATGTTAAAGTTGTTGGGGAGGCAAATAACGGTAAAGAATATCTGGTAATTCATAAAGAAATTCATCCGGATATTATTTTTATGGATATAAAAATGCCTGAATTAAATGGAATAGAGACAACTAAAGCTATAAAGGAAATTGATTCAGTAGTCAGAATTATTGCTTTATCATCATGTGGCGATGAAAAATATCTTCAGGAAATGCTGGATGCAGGAGCAAGCGGGTTTTTATTAAAAAATTTACAAAAAGATGATCTGCTTAAAGCAATTGATAATGTAATGAAAGGAAATCATTATTTCTCTGATGAACTTGTAGATTTACTCACCTTATTATTTATTTCAAAATCCAATGGCAGTAAAAAGGAAGAAATTAAAATAAAGTTCAGCGCCAGAGAGATAGAAGTCATGCAACTGCTTTGCAAAGGTCATACAAATTATGAAATCGGAGATATTTTGTTTATAAGCAAAAGGACTGTTGATGGGCACAGATCCAGGATCATTGAAAAAGTGGGTGCGCAAAACACAATCGGTTTAGTTACTTATGCAATAAAAAACAAACTTGTTGTTTTAGAATAAAACAATTACTTCATAATTTTTTTCCTCTAATTACTTTTTTCGGAAAACAAGAAAAAATGAGAAATCAGGACTTTTGTATCCATGCGATGTTTGTTCTGATTTCCTGCAATTTTTTTACCTCGCTCAAAAAGGATGTAAATTGATGAATATCAATCCTTCCTTTAGGACAGAGGTAAAGATTGACTGAGACAATTTACATCCTTTACATGCATTTTACGATTATCCGGATAGTAGTAAATCATAATCCTTCTCTCCAATTCATTAATAAAAAAAATTTGCATCGGGACAAATAAAGAAAAGTATAAAATTGTCTGATACACAGGGTGCATTATCAGAACTATAACTCAAAGAGAGTATAAAACACTTTCAATGCTATAAATAAATAAGGTACATGTACTTGAATATTTAGAGCACGATTACTCTTTTAAAATCTTGTGTTTAGCTTTAATTTTGATTTAACAAACAAAGTCAAATATTATGAAAACAAATTGCTCTAAAACCAATATATCAGTATCTCTGATTATCTTAATATCTTTTATGATTTTCAATACAGGATACTCTCAACCGTCAAATATAAATAATGCTACGACAGTAAGTTCTGAAATTATCGGATCAATGTCTTTATCTGAAAATGAAATAAAAATGCTTGGTAAAGCAAAAAAAATGGGTTTCGAGTCCGAAGCACTACAAAATAAAGTTGTTTTGTTAAACTTAGAATTGATTAAATTAAATGAACTTGAAAAAAATAGCAGAATGTACAAGGATTTGAACTCAAAAATTCTAAGGCAGATTGATCGATATACTTCATTCGGATTAGGGATGAAATTCGATATTGCAGAATACAGGGATGTTCAAGACGATGTTTTCTACAATATATATAAAAATCATTACCTGACACCAGAAGCTCTCTATGATCCATTCAACCAATTTGAAATCACAGAAAATGATAAGAAAGATGCTGAACGTATATATGTGGAATCTGTGATTATGAGGGAAAAAGCGTACAAGGGGAACAATGAGGAGAAATGTTATGAAGACCTTATGAAATCAATTGATGAAAAATCTCTGGCAATTGCCAAACAGGAAAAATTATATTCCGGATGGCTTAATCTCTCGAATAAACCAGAAAAAATTGAGACGATGATTGTCCAACAATGAAAACACAAATTTCTTTAGAATTTATTTAAATGTTATTTAATAAAAACAAAAATCAGAATAATTGAATCTACTGTTAACCAAGAAAAAAAAATCACAAATATTTAAAAAAAACCAATATTATGAAAACAATAACTTTTTTAAGCCTGATACTGATAAGTAATCTGATGTTCTCTCAACCATCAGCAGTATATAATTCTATAACAACCAGATCGGAAATTCTTAAATCAATAAATCTGTCATCTGATGAGAAAAAAATGCTTAGTATAAGTAAACAAATAGGCTCGGATTCCGAATTATTACAAGAAGAATCAGATATGCTCAGGCTTGAATTGTTTAAGCTTAATGAAATTGAAAAAATCAGTGGTGACTTTAAGGATGTACATTCAAAAGTACTTCGACAAATTGAAAGGGACTGTGTTTATGAATTGTCGCTAAGATTTGATATCGCCGAATATCAGGATATGCAGTATGATATTTTATTTGATATATATTCAAATCATTATTTACCATTGGTCAGTATGAATGAAAAAACAGGACAATTTGATGTTTTGATAAAAGAAAAGAATGATGCCGAAATTCTCTATAATAAGGCTATGATTACCCGTGAAAAAGCATATTTTGAAATAAATTCTGAGAAATGTTATGAAAAACTTATTAAAGTAATTAATGATAAAGCAATCGCTATTTCACAACAGGAGGAATTATTTGCATCTTGGTTAAATATACCATTTAAAATTGACAGAGTTGAATTAAACAATGACCTGATTGTAAATACAGATATCCTTTCAGAAACTATATCGACTGATAATGCAGAGAAAACAATTGCTACTCTTTCAGAAACTATTTCGACTGATAATGCAGATAAAACACTTGCTATACCTGAGTATGCGGAAATAATAATTGAAGACACAGAAATATTATATGATACTATTTATAAAATCCAGATCGGTGCATTTATTAACCCGGTAGATTTAAATGAATTTCATGGATTATCTCCTCTTTCGGTTGACAAAACTGATGACAAATCACTGACAAAATTCATGGTTGGGGAATACAGATCAATAAAAGTTACCAGAGAAGCTCTGAATATTATAATCAACACAACCCGGTATGATGATGCTTTTATAGTTGCGTATATTCAAAATGAAAGAGTTGCAATATTGAAACCATCTTTGGAAATAGTCAAAAATTATGTTTCTGAAAATCCGATTTTATTAGTTTATTGAATTTAAACTGTAAAATTGAATGTACTCCGATAAGTCTCTTTTATGAAATTCGCTTTACCCCTCACGATTGCTATCAGGGACTAAGGGGTGGCTCATTTTCAGCGACTTCCCTTTAAGGATTAAAGGTAAAAAGTCGCTGAAATTCAGTTTTATGACTTTTCGGAAGGGGACTCAAAATTCAAAAAAATAAGTGTTATTTATTTTCTTTTGGATACTGATAATATCTATTGTGTTTTATTATTAAATCATTCATTTTAATATAATGTTATTTCTTCACTTTTAACAACTTTCTTACTAACATTTCTCACTTCGTTATTTCGTAACTGATGGTACTTTATCATCCATTCAATAGTTTTTTAACAATATGTCGTATCGTAGGCAGGAGACATGACTTTAATATTTTACCTGCTAATTTTGTATTCTCTCAAAAGGCAGGAAAAATAGAACGCAGATAACGCAGATAATTATGATGAGCACAGATGAAGAAATCATATTTAATCAGAACAATCAGCGTCATCAGCGTTCCATTGTATTTTAACAGTATGCATTTTGGTACACTTTTATCCTTGTCTTTTTAGAGAATCTCTAATTTTTATTTTCCAGGTGAGAAATATTAATTACTAATTTTATATTCCGGTACTCTGTACCTTATTTTTATTATATATATTTAGTATTATAAATAGTTGCGGTGCTCTGCACCTTGCATGGCTTGCTATTTGTTCGGTCTGGCGCTTTTTTAAAGCTAAATAGATTTTTGGAGGATGCAGCATCATTATGTTTTTTGCAATCTGATTTGGATTCTATATATTAACACAAACAGCATTTATTCTATTTCACATTTTTCATTCCGGAAAATTGGATATAGAACGCAGTTCCTGTCGGAAAAGTTGATTGATTATGATAAAATATGATTATTTCTGCGCCAATCATAACAATCAGCGTCATCAGCGTTCCATTGTATTTTAACAG
>JBDRPR010000154.1:0-12753 GCA_043826845.1 Bacteroidota bacterium | reverse complement strand
CGTCAACAAAATGAATCATTTCGCTTTAAAATCTAAATTGTACCTTGCAGCTATCAAAGCCGCTTTCAAAGAACTATATATTTTAAAAAATATGAACGATAATACTAATTTATGTTTTGCGTAACATCAGTTATTAAAATCTAAAATATAAACTTATTCATTAAAAATCGACAAGTAAAACAAAAAACCAGATATTATGAAATGCCCATGATAAAAATTTATCACAAACCGTTCCGATAGCTATCGGAATGATTATTAGGGCATTCCATGTGACAATAATTTAAAAAATAAAAAAATAAACACATGAAAAAATTAAAAATCATTCTTTTATTATCTATTTGCAGCCTGCATCTTGCATTCTATAATTTACAGGCCCAAAACATTGGTATTAACTCCACAGGAGCTGCCCCCAATGCTTCAGCTCTATTAGATCTGGATGCAAGCCCTGATTATAATAAAGGTTTGCTCATTCCACGCCTCACAACCACTCAGCGAGATGCTATTTCAAACCCAGCCGAAGCGTTATTGATTTTTAATACAGATACAAAATGCGTTAATATATATAAAAGTGGTGCATGGTGGGAATTATGCGGAATATGCACTCCGATGCCATCTACAGCGAATGCAGGAACTGACCAGTTAAACATAAGTGGAACTTCTACTACGTTGACAGGAAACGCGCCCACATATGGTATTGGAACATGGAGTATAATTAGCGGTACCGGAGGTAATATCACTACACCAACAAGTCCTACCAGTACATTTACCGGAACAGCAAGCACCTCCTATACATTGCAATGGACAATTACAAATCCCTGCGGATCTTCATCAGATGAAGTAGAAATTTCATTCGCCACTGCTTGTACAGGAACACTCCAATGGACACAAACCAATGACCCTTCAGTTGGTAGTGATATGGCTGCAGCAATTACTTTGGACGCAACAGGCATATATGTTGCCGGAAGTGATAATGTACCAGGGAATTCCGAGTGGCGTATAGAAAAACGTGATTTAAGCACTGGTGCTACTATTTGGACACAAACAAATAATCCTTCTACTGGAGGTGATGCTGCACAAGCAATTACAGTTGACGCTACAGGAATTTATATAGGTGGATCAGATAATACACCAGGAGGTAGTGATTCTCAATGGCGAATTGAAAAACGCAATTTAAGTACAGGTGCTATTATATGGACTCAAACTAGTAATCCTACAATCGGAGGTGATCAGATATATGCAATAACTGTTGACGCAACAGCGGTATACGTGGCAGGTATTGATTGGTCTGCTGGTGGCAGTAACGGTGAGTGGCGAATTGAAAAGCGCAATTCAACTACAGGAGCCTTAATTTGGTTTCAAACAGAAGACTTTTCTGTCGGAATGGATATGATACAAGGAATAGCAGTGGATGCCACAGGTATTTACGTTGCAGGTGAGATGCGTGATCCTACAATGAACATAGGCTGGCAGGTTGAAAAACGTGATTTAAGCTCTGGAGCTATTACCTGGACTCAACAATATAATCCATCAGGAGAAGATATGGCTTACGCTGTTGCATTAGATGCTACTGGGATTTATATAACAGGATATGACTGCCAATCTGGTGGCTGTCAAATACGCATTGAGAAACGTGATTTAAGTGATGGTTCCCTCATATGGTTAGAAAATAGCGATCCATCTGTAGGATATGATATAGGTTGTGCTATCGCTGTTGATGGAACAGGTATCTATCTTGGAGGAAGGGACAATACTCCGGGAAATCCCGAATGGCGTATTGAAAGCAGAAGTTTAAGCGGAAGTCTTAATTGGGGAGTATCTAATAATCCTTCATCAGGTTGGGAATTTGCTACAGGTGTAGCCGTAGATGCAACTGGATTTTATATAGTAGGATGGGACGCAATTGGTGGTGGACAGTGGCATATTGAAAAACGATGTAAATAAAAGCTGGTAATCACTATTTAAACAATAAAATTAAAAAACACATGAAAAAAATTAAAATCATTTTTATTGTAGCAATTTGCTTCTTGCAACTTACAATCAATAATATACAGGCTCAAAACATAGGAATAAACTCCACTGGTGTTGCTCCAGACGCTTCCGCCCTATTAGATTTGGATGCAAGTCCTGACAACAATAAAGGTTTACTTATTCCACGTCTCACTACTGTTCAGAGAGATGCCATATCTAACCCAGCTGAAGCATTGTTGATTTTTAATACAGACACAAAATGTTTTAATGTATATAAAAGTGGTGCATGGTGGGAATTATGTGGGGTTTGTACTCCAATGCCTACTACCGCCAATGCAGGAATTGATCAGTTAAATACCAGCGGAACAACTACTTCTCTGGATGGAAACACTCCTGCATCTGGTTCTGGAACATGGAGTATAATTAGTGGTACCGGAGGTAATATCACTACACCAACAAGCCCTGCGAGTACATTTACCGGAACGGCAGGCAACTCATATACATTACAATGGACAATCACAAATCCCTGCGGATCTTCATCAGATGATGTAGAAATTTCATTCGCTGCACCAGATCCTAATCCATGTATAGCAAAAACATTTGGAGGACTGGGAACTGATATATTAGCGTACGCGTGGGAAGTTGGGAATATGATTGTAACCAGTGATGGTGGCTATGCAATAGCAGGAATCACCGACTCCTGGGGTGCAGGATTATATGATGTCTGGATTATAAAATTAGATGCCACTGGTAATATTGTATGGCAAAAAACTTATGGTAGTGCAGATAATGATCAATCCTACAGTATTATACAAACCAGCGATGGCGGCTATGCAGTAGCGGGATATTACGGAACAAGTAGTACAAATGCTGATGTATGGGTCTTAAAATTAGATGCCACTGGTAATTTTGTATGGCAAAAAACTTATGGTGGTGCAGATAATGATTATGCTTACTCCATTATTCAAACCATAGATGGTGGTTACGCTGTTGCAGGATTGACTTCGTCTTCTGGTGCAGGAGGAAATGATGCATGGGTATTAAAATTAACCAGTACAGGCACCATCACATGGCAAAAAACTTACGGAGGACTATGGGAAGATAATATAACAACCATTGTCCAAACCAGTGGGGGTGATTATGTGATATCCGGGAAAACATCTTCTTTTGGCGCTGGCAACTATGATTTATGGGTACTAAAATTAGATGGTAGTGGAAATATTTTATGGCAAACAATATACGGGACAGCAGATCCAGAACAATCAATAACAATGATAAAAACCAGTGATGGCGGTTATGTTTTGAATGGGAGGATTGGCATGCTCCGATCATTTTTACTGGTAAAATTAGATGACGACGGAAATATTATCTGGCAAAAAAAATATGGCGATGATATAACTAATTTTGTTGGTGAGTCAATTATTCAAACTAGTGATGGTGGATATGCATCGGTAGGTTTTGGAATCTCTACGGCGGGCCAGTCTTACAATTATGTGGTAAATAAATTAGATGGCAGCGGAAATCTTATTTGGCAAAAAGATTTTGGAGATACTGGTGTTGATATGCCTACTTCTATTGTTGAAATTGCAAGTGGTAAATTAGCTATTGTTGGAACGACAACTTCTTATGGTGCTGGTGGTTATGATATTCTATTTTTAAAAATAGCAGCTGACGGAACAGGTCCATCATGTACAAATACAACTGCTCTTAGTTTAACACCTATTACATTAACTGTTGCCAGTACAGCAGTTACTGAAGTAAATACAAGCGTAGGTGCAGTAAATACTTCTGTTACACCTGCAAATACAAGTGCTACTGTAATCACACCTTGTACTTGTCCATAAACTTAACAATAACAACAAAAATAGACTCAAGGTTAAAGACAATGGAATAAATCGAAATAATAAATAAAAATTGAATATAACTATGAATTTGTATGAGGATTTAAAATATAGATTTTTTATTAGGATGAGTCAACAGAATATATGATTAACGTGAAACACTTTATTATCATACTATTTATTTTATTTCTTTGCGGTTTAGCTTTTTCGCAAAATCGCTTGATTTTAAATAATGATATATATGCAGTTATAGACAGCAGTTCTTATCTTGTTATTGGTAATAGTGCACCCAACGCAATTTCAACTCTTGGTACCGGAGGGAATATAATTTCTGAAGGAGAAATGAATAGGATAAAATGGGATATTGGAACAAACACTGGCATCTATACTATCCCTTTTACAAAATCCCCAGGAAATAAAATACCGCTCACTGCAAATATTAATACAACGGGAATTGGAACTGGTTGTATTCTATTTTCTACCTATGGAGAAAATACTTGGGATAATTTTACATATATGCCATCTGATGTTACCCACATGAACGGTATAAATACAGGTGTTAACAATTCTGATAATGTGATAGATCGTTTTTGGATCATTGATGCAATAGGTTATACTACCAAACCGACAATCACGATAACATTTACATATTTGGATACCGAATGGAGTGCTTCTGGGAATTCAATTTCAGAAGCAAATCTTTTTGCACAACGATTCGACCCTGCACCAAACAACGAATGGCACTATTGGTATGGGCCTTTCGGAACTGCAAATACTACCGCAAATACTGTATCAAGCGGGAACGTTACACCGGCAAATTTCTTCCGCTCATGGACTCTTGTGGATCAAGATTCGCCTTTGCCTGTTGAATTGCTTTATTTCACAGCCATAATCAATTCAGATAAAAAAGTTCTAAACCAATGGGCTACGGTTTCAGAAATTAACAATGACTATTTTATTGTTGAGCGAACACTTGATGGTATTAACTACGAATTTGTCAGCAAAGTTGCCGGAGCAGGTAACAGCAACAGCACTCTTTTATATTCAACAATTGACCCAACACCATACCAAGGAGTATCATATTACCGTCTGAAGCAGGTGGACAATAATGGCCTGTACACATATTCCCAATTAGTATCTATTAACTTAGAAAACATAGAAATAATAATAATTTATCCTAATCCTGCATCAGATTACTTTGAATACCTCATTGGCAGTTCCCAAGCTGGAACGATAAACGTCACTGTAGTAAATGAATTAGGACAAACCGTAATCAGAACAGAAGAAACGATAGATAAAGGAATAACTAAAAAACGAATGAACGTTTCATCATTATCAAGTGGTATTTACATGCTAAGGATTACTACCGATACAATGGAAAAAACACAAAAGCAGTTTATAGTTAAATAAAAATGAGAATGAAAATAAAAAAATCGATTTCCTCAAATTATCTTAAGAAATATAACAAAATTATTTCTTTTGGGATCGCTTTCATTACAATATTCTTTTTCTCCTCATTTTGGAAAGAGTCTGGTATTGACTTATTTGCCCAAAGTGTAGGCATCAATATTGACGGCTCCAATCCAGACAATTCTGCTATACTTGACATAAAAAGTACAACCATGGGCTTGCTGATACCTCGTATGACTGATAATCAGCGTAACGCCATTCCTTCACCGGCTATAGGACTTATAATATATAATACTACAACTAACAAGTTAAATAATTATAAAAGCACAGGATGGTACGAGTTGTCTCACACATTTCAGTCGTCTGTTGTTGGCACCAATAACCCTGGAGGCGGCATAGCTGTTAATGAAATAGGAACACCTGCTAATAACTCCGCAATGCTGGATGTATCTTCAACAACACGAGGGTTGCTGATACCTGTGACAACATCCGTTTTATTGAATCAGGTAGAAGGTTTGATCTACTATGACATTTCTCTGAATAAACTCAGTTATTATGACGGCAGCTCATGGAAAACAGTATGCGAGACATTTATTACAACTGTTACAGGAGGAGGTAGTTTGAATTCCGTTGGAGTTGGAATAAATACTAGTGGTAATAATGCAGATCCATCAGCAATGTTAGATATCAATAGCAGTACACAAGGAATACTAATACCAAGAATGACAAGTGTTGAAAGAGGCTTAATTCTACCAGTTACAGGATTAATGGTTTATAATACATCATCTAATACCATTGACTATTATAATGGAACAAACTGGGAAAAAATCGAAACAGAAGTTCCAGATCCTCCTGGAGCGATTTCGGGTACAGTAGCAGTTTGTTCTGGACAAAGCGGTGTTAACTACTCTATATCTTCCGTTAGCGGTGCAACGTCATATACATGGAGTGTACCTTCTGGAGCAAGCATCACATCAGGACAAGGAACAACAAGTGTTATCGTTAATTTTGGCGCCAGTTCAGGAAACATTTCAGTTGTAGCAAATAATGTCTGTGGAACCAGTGTGGCAAATACTTTAATGATAAATGTATTTCAGTTTTGGAATACAGAACAATCTGCATCAAATTTTCAGAAAAATGATTGCGGAGCATGTGAAACAGGTAGCTGGCCAATATACATGATACCTGCAAATACTTTCTCATCATGTGTAAGTCAGGCAGATGCTGATGCACAAGCATTAAGCGCGGCATCTACTGCCAACACGCAGGCATGGGCAAATGCAAACGGTACTTGTAGTGGAACGCAATACTGGAATACCGAACAATCAGGAAATTTTACAAGAAATAATTGTGCTGTATGTTATACAGGGACTACAATAACTTATTCTGTAGCTGCAAATACTTATTCGTCATGCATAAGTCAGACAGATGCAAACATTCTTGCAATAAATGATGTAAATGCTAACGGTCAGGCGTATGCGAATGCGAATGGTAGTTGTAATTTTAGTGGAGTCAATTCCACTGCTCCAGCAAGTGCAACGGCATCAGTGAACCCAACATGTGGTGGTTCAACAACGCTTTCAGTAATAGGAGGAAGTTTGGGCACAGGTGCTTCGTGGTACTGGTACACTGGTAGTTGCGGAGGAACATTTGTGGGCACAGGCAGTCCCAATGTTTCTCCTGCTTCTACTACAACTTATTACGTAAGGGCAGAAGGATCTTGTAATACAACCACTTGCGCAAGTGTAACAGTAACAGTAAATTCTTATTCCACCGCTCCAACTGCATATGCTTCTGTTAATCCTGTTTGTGCAGGAGGATTAACTGATTTAGTGGTTAGCGGGGGTTCATTAGGAAGTGGAGCTAACTGGATGTGGTATACAGGTAGTTGCGGAGGAACTTTAGTTCACACTGGAAATGTATACAGTGTAACGCCAGCATCAACTACAACATACTGGGTGCGGGCTGAAGGAACTTGTAATATAACTGCATGCGCCAGTGTAACGGTAACAGTGAATACATATTCAACAGCACCAACAGGAGCAAATGCAAGTGTTAATCCTGTGTGTACTGGTGGCTCAACAATACTCAGCGTTTCTGGAGGTTCACTGGGAACCGGTGCAAACTGGCAATGGTATTCGGGCAGTTGTGGAGGGACGTGGATAGGCGATGGAGCTAGTATCTCAATTTCTCCTTCCTCAACCACAACCTATTATGTAAGAGCTATAGGAGGAATTTGTGGTACAACCTCATGTGCAAGTATAACTGTAACAGTAAATACATATTCAACAGCACCGACTGGAGTAAATGCAAGTGTTAACCCTGTGTGTTCAGGCAGCTCAACAACACTAAGTGTATCAGGAGGTTCGCTGGGAACAGGGGCATTCTGGCAATGGTTTTCGGGCAGTTGTGGAGGGACATGGGTAGGAGACGGTGCGAGTATTTCAGTTTCACCTATCTCAACCACGACTTATTATGTAAGGGCAATAGGAGGATCATGTAATACAACTTCATGCGCCAGTGGAACAGTGACAGTAAATTCTATCCCATCTGCACCAACAGCATCAGCAACAAGTATATCCTGTGCTTCTTATACTGCAACATGGACAACATCTTCGGGAGCTACTTATTATTTGCTTGATTTAGGAAATGATTGTGATGGATGGACAACATTAAATATGAATGTTGGTAACACTACAAGTTATTCCTACTCTACCCCTAACCCTGTTTGTGATTATTTTTTCAGAGTTCGTGCAGCAAACTCTTGTGGTATTAGTGGTTATTCAAATCAACCATGGGTAACTCCTCCATGCTGTACTAATCCTGCTGCTGTATCAGTTAGCGGAGGCGGTACATTTTGTAACAGTGCAACTCTCACAGCAAGCGGAGGCGCTGGAGGAACAATATATTGGCAAGGCACAACAAGTGGAGGAACATCAACTGCCACACCATCTACTTCTCAAGTTGTGAGCGCATCAGGCACTTATTATTTCAGGTCATATAATTCGGCTTCAGGCGGTTGCTGGGGTACAGAAGGTAGCGCAACGGTAACGATAAATACTGCTCCTACCCTATCTGGAATAATTGGGTCAACAAATTGGATAAGTTGTACTGGCGGAAACCCAATGAGTTGTAATGGATATACATTAAGTTGGACAGATTATACAGCTAATATAAGCAGTACTGGAGGAAGTGCTATTACCAGTTTTAATTGGAGTAGCCCTTGTTGGTTAGAAAGTGGACCCTGTAGTCCAACTCAACAAACAATAAGTGCTTGCTGGGCAGAAGCCCCATGCGGAAATGGAACATGGTCAATTAGCGTTACTGCCACAAACGCTTGTGGCATATCTGCACCTGTTAGTTTAAATGTAACAAATTCTGGTTCTTGTTTTTGCCCGTAAACCATAAATTGTTTGTAGAGAATAAAAGTTTATAAAATAAGTTGGAGCGATAAAAGAATTTTTAAACAGTAATTAACAAAGTAATAACAAATAAATAAATATTAAAATCATGAAAAAATCAAAACTGTTTTTATTCATTGTCGCAATGATAACAAATGTTATTTTTTTTGCACAACCACAGTTCCTTTTCGTTGCTGGTAAGCAGGACCTTGGTGGTAATATGGGATATTCGATTATACAATTGAATACAAATTGTAATATAATTGCAACCGGATATACTAATAACTATGGTGCTGGCAATGGTGACTGGTTGATAGTAAATATTGATACTTCCGGAGCATTGATTTGGGCAAAAACAATTGGAGGTACTGATGCCGATGGTTCTACATATATCGATTCAACACATGACGGAGGGTACGTGATTGCCGGTAGTGTGAGTGCCTGGCTAAATTCTAATACTGATATTCTATTAGTAAAGTTTGATGCTTCTCACAATATCGTTTTTACCAAAACATTAGGAACATCCACATATAGTGAAGATGTGGTTAGTTTATCGCTTGCTGCCGATAGTGGATTTTATGTATTAGCCAAAGCAACTGATTCTTCTGAAACTATGGGAGAGTTAATTAAATATAATTCAAACGGTAATCAACAATGGGTTAAGTTATTAGCCGTAAATTCTGCTGAACCTACTTATAAAACAGATACGTACAATGATGTAAAAGCTACACCTGATGGGGGTTGTATTGTTGTGGGAGTAACATGGTCATATAGAATGACTGATGCTTATAATCAATGCATTGTTGAAAAATTTAACTCTGCAGGTACTCTTGAATGGGCTATAGTGCTAGGGCACACAGACCCACCATATAATACACTTGGAGGTTATGGTGTTGAATTAACTTTAGACGGAAACTATATAATTTCAGGAAATACAGGAGCTATGGCAAATGGAGGTTATTTATTCAAATTATCATCAACAGGTGATGTAATGTGGGCAAAAAATACTACTACTGCAATGTTTTCAAAGGTGGCAACTTGCTACGATGGAGGTTTTTTTGTATCTGCAATTTCATCTTTTTGGCAACCACATAATAGCAGAACTTTTTATAAATTCAACTCTGCTGGTGAAATTGATTGGATCAGAACTGACAATGTGGATGATGGTCATCCTAATCCATTTGATTATTATGGTGATGCATTTCAGGTTTCTGATGGATTCATATCTGTGGCAAGTAGTCATAAACATACTATTGCCTATGGTTTAACAAATTTGTGCATAGAAAAATTTAAATTTGACGGTTCTACATGCTATTCTAATCTGGTAACTGCAACTGTTTCTGATGTTACTTTGGTAACTGCCGATATCACTTCAACGTTACAGGCAAATATACAAGACCTTACAGTTTCAACTTCAAGCCCTGTGGTTACACCATTATTGCAATCGGTTGATAACTGGACTGATTGTTCGATAACAAATGTAGTTTCTGCCAGTCTTGAAAGTGAAAATAATATAATTGTTTATCCCAACCCTGCTCCAGGTAGTATCAAATTGGAAATATGTCCCAAAAAAGATGGAGATAAGAAATATTCAGTTGTTATCACTGACCTTGCAAGAAGGATTGTATGGAAACAGTTGATAAATGTGTCTGATAACGAGGAAAAACATACAGAAGAACTTCACATTGAGTCATTAAAGCCAGGGACTTATATAATCCTTATTGGATATGAGCAAGAACAGTGGTTTAATAAACTTATCAAATTATAAAATAAACGTTTAATGCTTAAAAAAACTTGAACAGATAATAACCAATAACAAATCAAAATGAAAACAATAAAATCTATTTCCTCAATTTTTCTCAAGAAATATGACAAAATTATTTCACTTGGGATTGCCCTCATGACAATGTTCTTTCTTCCTTCACTTTGGGAAGGGTCAGGGATGCGGTTATTAGGTCAAAACAATGCATTAATTATTAATGAAGGTTATACTGTTTTAAATGGAGGAACAAGTAGTAAGCCTATTTATCTCGTTATAAGTCAAAACAGCACCCAAGGAATTGTTCGTACAAACGGGCATATTATTTCCGAAGGGCAATATAATTATGTCAAATGGGACGCGGGAACGACTACAGGTAATTATGTTTTTCCTTTAGGTGTAGGAACGGCTGATTACATTCCTTTTACCTTTAATAAAACTTCAACAGGAAACTCCAGCATAAGCCTGTCATCCTGGGCCACCAGTTCTCAAAATATGCCACATCCCGATATTAGCAATGTTGCAGCAGTGAGCAGCATGACATGTACTACTGATTCTGTCAGTTCTGCAATTGATAGATTTTGGGACATTCAGTCAACTGCGACTGCTGATCTGACATTTTCTTATCGCGGATCCGAAAACACTACGACTGTTCCAGGTGACACATTGAAGGCACAGCATTGGAACGGTACTTCATGGGATGCCCAGGCAGGACCGGGCAACCCTGGTGTAACAGCAGGTATTGGAACAGTTGGTTCAATTCTGGGACAAACAACTTTTTCTCCATGGGTGTTGACAAGTGCCTTGCGTGTAATTGCTTCTGCAACTCCCTCGACTATTTGCTTAGGAAGTTCGATTCAGCTTGACGCTTCAACTATTGGTGGTTCTGGAACATATATATATACATGGGAATCAGTTCCTGCCGGATTTTCATCTTCAATAGCAAATCCAGTTGTATCTCCCACTGTAAATACAACATATTATGTAACTGTAAGTAATTGTGCCACTAACGTCACAAGCAGTATCTCTGTTACCGTTAATGCCTTACCAGTTGTAGATGCAGGCTTCGACCAAACTGTTTGTGAAGGGACATCAGTAACTTTGTCCGGAAGTGGAGCAAGTTCTTATACATGGGATAATGGTGTTCTTGATGGAACTCCATTTACTCCCACAGCAGGCTCATTAACCTATACAGTAACAGGCACAACTGGTGGTTGCTCAAATACAGACCAGGTAGTTGTGACCGTAAATGCTTTACCACCTGTAAATGCTGGAGTTGACCAAACTGTTTGTGAAGGGACATCAGTAACTTTATCTGGGAGCGGAGCAAGTTCTTACACTTGGAACAACGGTGTTCTTGATGGAAATCCGTTTACTCCTGCAGTCGGCACATTAACCTATACAGTAACAGGCACAACAGGCAGTTGCTCAAATATTGATCAGGTAGTTGTAACTGTGAATGCTTTACCAATCGCTACAATAATTTCATCAAACAATCCTAGTGTTTGTGGTGCAAGTGATGGTTCTACCACTGCCGGTGGGGGTATTTCTTATATATGGAATACAATTCCTGTTCAAAATTCTGCAACTGCTTCAAGTCTGGCAGCGGGTACATACACAGTAACTGTGTCTGATGGAAATTGTTCAAGTTCAACATCTGTAACACTAACTGATCCGAGTGCTCCTACAGTTACTTTATCATCAAATGATACTACTATTTGTGCCGGTTCTTCTGTAACATTTACTGCCGGTGGTGCAAATGATTATGAATTCTTTGTAAACGGAGCATCTCAAGGTACGCCTTCTCCTGTAAATATATTTACAACTTCATCGCTAATTGACGGAGATATTGTGACTGTAGATGGTACAAATTCAGGATGTACCGGAAGTAGTCCTGGTATTACATTTATTGTAAGTGCTTTACCAAACGTGGAGGCAGGTGTTGACCAAACTGTCTGTGAAGGTACATCAGTAACTTTATCAGGGAGTGGAGCAAGCTCATATACATGGAATAATGGTGTTTTTGATGGAACTCCATTTACTCCAGCAGTCGGCTCATTAACCTATACAGTAACAGGCACAACAGGTGGCTGTTCAAATACTGATCAGGTAGTTGTTACTGTAAATGCTTCCCCAATAGTCAGTTTTATAGGATTAAACAGTGTTTATTGCGGAGCAGGTGACCCGATATTGTTGACCGGAAATCATGCTCCTGACGGATCATTCACAGGTGTTGATGTTACAGACCTTGGAAACGGAACTGCAGGGTATTCTCATGCAACAACAGGAATAAATACTGTTACATATACATATACTGATATTAACGGATGTACTGCCAGTGATATACAAACAGTGACTGTAAATCCTCTCCCAA
>JBDRPR010000153.1:0-8922 GCA_043826845.1 Bacteroidota bacterium | reverse complement strand
TGACCAAAGCTACTAAGCAAATAGTCAGTGTATAAATCTAATAATCCTTGCATATAGCAAAGCTATATTGCTGTCAAAGAACGTTTATATATAATTTTATTTTTTAATCAACAGTCATTTGTTAATTTTGCGTAACATCAGTTATTAATTAATTACTTTCAAGGATTAATGTCAGTTTTATATTTTGATTGCCTGCGTGATATTTTATCAAACCATATCAGATATTGTGTCTGTTTAGTAAACAACTCATCCCAGGATGGTGGATTATGTTTTACTTCGTTTAACTGTTGAATAAATTTTTCTATTTTAGTTTTATCTTTTGGGGTAAGTGTGCAGGTAAATTGTGGTATAATTAAGTATTCTTTAAAAGATGCGATGACCAGATTAAAGTACGCTTCACCTGCAGCATTTTCAAAGTTGCCCATTGTATCATAAGTTATCAGAGGAATAGTAAGTATTATCCGTGTTTTTTCATCCTCAGTTAGCGTTCCGGATGATTGAGCAAAAAAACTATTGCAGATAATTAGTACAAACAGGGATAAAGCGATTATTTTTTTCATAATTCTTAGATTTGTCAATATTATTTATAAACAACTGCTGTTAACATGCTTCCATATATGGTATCATAACCACCACCACCAGCTCTATCTTGTATTGTATATGTAAATGTACCTATACCTGGTACATCAACCCATTGAACAAAACAAGTATTATCTGCCCATGCAGTAGCAAATATTGAAGTTTCTGCAATCTCTGTTGCTCCACGCCATATACCAAAAGACACATAAGATTGTGAACCATCTTTAGCGAAATCAAATTCTCCAAGTAATAGAACCTTGTCGGTTGCTGAAGTGGTTGTTACTACGATTGTTTTTCTTGTAGTAGTTGAACCATAAGGCATAGTAGTTTCGGAATAAATCACAGGAGATACGGAAGGCACCTGCCATGTGCCTGTTCCATTTGCATCAGAAGTAAGGACTCTGCCAGCAGCTTGTGTCCCATCCGATAGTCTAAAAGAACCGTTTACATGTAATTTTGTTGCTGGTGCAGTAGTTCCGATTCCAACATTTCCGGCCGTGTTAATTATCCCACCACCACCGGAAGTCCAATCAAACTGATTCCCTCGCAAGTGAATGATATCACCGGAACCAGAGCCTAAATAAGTGTTAGCAGAATAGAGATAAGTAGTTCCTACGGCATCTGTAACATAAAAAGGTCTGGGTCCTGCATACATCAAATAACTGGCATCACTATAAAAACGAGCAGATGCGCCCACATAAAGAGAATTTCCTTCATCAATAAGAACACTGCCACCTGCTACATGCAGTTTTTGAGAAGGTGCAGCTGTTCCAACACCAACATTGGTTCCGTTATCAAAAATCTGGCTGTTACCAAGTGTATTGCCATTTGGTGTCCATTTTGGTACATAGTTTAATGTTCCGGAACCAACCACTCCATTTGCAGTTGTTAGTACTTGTACCCATGGTTGAGTAGCAAGGCTATTGGTTTTTCGAAAATAAAGATTCTGGTCAAAGAAACTACCTGCAAACTGCATTGCATAATTGTTGCCATTGTTACTATGACGGCAATCAATCAGATGCCACCAGCTTGCAGCACCAACAGGCCAATCTGCAGCAGGGGCAGGTGCGGAAGTCTCATAAAATCCGCTTTGTGCACCAGCATTACCTTGAAGACCTGCATCATCTCGTGTTTCTGTTCTTACAGCGCTATTTCCATATCCCACCTTTCCAATAAAATATCCTCCCCATTCCCATAAAGATGCATCCTGGTACCCAAGCGCTCCCCATGCTGCTGGGGGATTTGAAGTTGAGATTGCTCCAAAGACACCTGCAGAAGGCCCTTGAGAATCATCATATCTATATCCTGCAACTCCAAATCTATATGGATATCCCCAGTAGGTGTAACCCTGCACTGCACTGCTTGATGAACCAACCCCATAACCTGAAGCTGCTGTTGATCCGGTTGCATAACCTGAAATAGCATGTTGGTTAACTCCTGATACCGAAATATATGAATATATACCTGTTAAACCTGCAGCACCATTCACATATAACTGGTATGATGAACTGGGATTCGTATTTATAGCTACCTGACCGGCACTGTTAATTCTCATTCTTTGCGAGTTATTTGTCCTCAATACAAAATCCACTGCATCGGTAGTTCCAATAAAATTAGTACCTGCATTTGTTCCGGCATTTCCTGTAAGTTGCCATGCAGTACCCGAAGTACTTGCAGTACCAAAAGTTGCATCGCCAAGTAATACCTGGTTCACATCGCCTGTAAAATTAGTTGTTGCAAGATTTCCACTGACATCTGTTCTTACTATTGCTCCATTTGCTCCTGAAGGATAATTCTGAAAACGAACAGTACCTGTTGTATGAAGTTGTGCACTTGGTGCTATTGTTCCAATCCCAATGCTTTGACTTGTGCCTTCGGCTGTAAAAAATTTCGTACCTTCAAGAACACTTGATATGAAAAAATCATTATTAGCTCCACCTGATACTCCAGTAATAATATTTCTATTACCACTTACATACTCTACCAGATCATTGGCTGCATATATTTCCTGTCTTGAGCCACATTCTATCCTGTAATCACGACCGGGAAAACTTATTGAATTCACTCTAAAATAACCATTCACATCAAGTTTATAAGCTGGAGCAGTTGTCCCGATACCTACATTGCCGCCAGATAATATTCGCATCCTTTCTAAGTTTGATGTTGAAAAAGATAAATATCCTGCCTCCTGGTTATTAATAGAAAAATTAAGTCCTGTTGAATACAAAATCATACCATCAGTAGATAAAAGATTTGTAGTTGTTGTATTGGTCAACTGAATTAAATTACCGGATGCTGCATTAATGTGAGTATGTAGAATAGATTGGGGTGTAAAGTTTACATTACCAATACCTGTGTTTTGCGCCCAAAGTCCAATGAGTGGCCAAATTGTAATTATTAGTATTAATAATTTTTTCATAAAAAAATGTTTTAACTAGTAAAAGTACATCAAAAATTTATTATTGTCAAGTAATTTTACGTAAAATTATTCACATAAATTAAATAAAGTTTGGTGGATATAATTATTTTATTGATTAAATGGTGCTTTTTCAAGATAAAATAATGGTAAAATAAATACAATAAAACAGGAACAATTATTTTATTATTATCAGTTTATTTGATAAAGAAACATCAGAATTAGATAAATTGATCATATATAACCCGGCTGATAGAGATCCCGCCGGAATCATGACGGTATTTCTTACTGAATCAGTTACTTTAGAAGTTATATATAAGGATTTTCCTGCAATATCAGTTATTTTAATATTGTAATCTATTCCGGGACTAGCATTAAAACTTATTAAGATATTATCTGATATCTGATCATAGCTTGTTTTTAATTCTTCAATCAATAAATTTTCGTTTGGACTAACTGCCTTAATTTCAGAAAAAGCAAAAACACCATCAAAATCAACTTGTTTGAGACGATAATATGTAATTTGTGTAAGCATTTCCTCATCAATAAATGAATAATCTAATTGTTCAGATGAGTTTCCTGCTCCAAATACAATTCCGGCTTTTTTCCATATAACTGCATCAGTCGATTTCATGATTTCAAAGCGATCATTATTTTTTTCGCTGGCAGTTGTCCATTTAAGTATTGCTCCGGAATTATACTTCTCAGCAGTAAATACAAGTAACTCAACAGGAAGAGTAGAGCAATCCATGGCCCCACCAGCTGAAAAATTCCAGACCAGATCAAACCCATTGGCACCTGGTGACCAGTTATTAACCATTAAGTAATATGTTGAACCGGCAGTAACAGGCATACCATTTACCCAGCTATCTCCGGATACATCTTCAGAAAGATCTGATGCAATGGAATTTGTTCCTGTATTTGTAGCAAAGTCCTCACATGGAGTACAATCAATACCACCGCAATCAACGCCTTCTTCATCCATATCTTTTATGTTGTTAGAACAATGGGTTCCATCGTCAATAAAAATGGAGTAATCTTCTATTTCACCGTTTGTATAATCTGTACAAGCATTTCCAGAAGTTACATATGATAATCTTTTTACATAAACTCTAAAGGCAGTCTTTCCGAGAGATGCTCCTGCAGGAATGGTAATGTTTGTGGAAACAGTAGTATTATTGCCATTTCCAATAATATAATATTCTCCAATATCAAAAACAAGGTTTTTGTTCCAGTCAAACCATGCAACAGCATACATTGATGTTCCAACCAAAGTCACTTGCAAAGAATAAAGAGATCCTTTCATAACGGTTGTATTTGTTGAACCAGTATAATTACTGTAGAAGTACGTACTGTTATATGTCGATGTATTGTCGATTGAATTAAATATTACTCTGGAGATATAATATAAAGTACTTGTAGAACTTGGTCTGCAGTAAAATGGTGCCATAGCATAAGAGCAACGGATGGGTGCTCCAAGTGTATTGCAATCAACAGCTTCATACAATGCAAAATCATAATCTTCAAAGAAATCTTCCGGCTTAATGTCAAGATCCAGTCTGCCATCATGAGTTATTTCAAAAGTGTACCAGCTAGAGTAATTTTCACTTAAGTTACAACCTCCGCAGGTTGAAGTAATCCCTGGTCCTGTGCTTGCTGCGGCCACATTTGTTGCACCACAGATAGCAATAGCGGTATTGCAATCATTATTTGTAAGTGAAGTGCCACAATTTGAGCAACCAAGATTAATAGACCAACCGGGACGATTTGTTATAGCATTGCTGACAAATATAAAAGAAAGACAACCACTCTGATCAGTACTTGTAAATGTATACGGTGCCCCTGGCCATACTCCTGCACCGGTACTTGGTGCAGCAAGAGTTCCGCTTCCTGCCCATAATATTGGACTTCCTTGAGTTGGACCATCTAAGACGTATATATAGTCAGAACAACAAGGGGATTGTATATCCATAGAGGTAAATGTTGCCTGCATACACTTACCTGTTACATCAGGGCAAAATGTTCGGTAAATGCCATTAATATTGTCTGAATAATTAGTCGCTCCACCATCATCCTGATAAACACCTGTACAGGTATTTACCATACAATCTCCTAGATATGTACCTTGTAACCCATCTGTCGGGTGTATATAATCTCCAGGAGTTTCAGGACATAAGATGCTAAAAGTCTGAGAACCAGCAGTAGTGGCTTCTATATCGACAAGTATATAATAGGTTATGCCAGCTGTCCAATTCATAGGTCCATAAGTTGCACTTGTATATAATCCTCTTGCAATACATGTCCATCCTGTTGATTGGCAAGATCCAGTCTGAAAAGAATAATCCATAACAACTGTAGCACCAGTAATATCAATATAGTGACTCCCAGTAACTGTGGGAGTAAAGCTGTATATTTTCTCCATTCCGGCAGCAGCACCTCCTGTACAATAAACCGTATTCCAGTATCCTGAGCCGGCCCCTGGTGAACAAACTTGTGATATACCGCACGCAGCAATGTTTGTAACGCTTGTACATGGATCAGGTGTTATTGGACTATAAACGCAAATAGAAAAAGTGCCACTATTGTCACCACCGTATTCCCAAAATCTGATGTATATAGTAGCACCGGGTGTAAGACCAGATGCATCAATCATTGGCATTAAACCGTTAGGACTGTCATCGTCGTCACACTCTATAAATGTCAAAGAGCCACAGGGACCATAATAAATAGCCATACCACCATCAGTAATTCCGCCAGCCTGAGAATTAAAAATCAGATGTCCTGAGGCAGGTACAACAACTGAAAACCAGACATCACCTCCTCCATAATTAGCACAACCTGGATCTGCAACAGCAGAACCTGATGCTCCCACATTTGTAGAACCCGTATAGAGACATGTTGCATTTACAGGTAATGCCGTTGCACCCGGACATTCATCATTTGGCGGTGCAGCGATCCCACAATTAATATAAAAAGTATAACTGCATGGGCTTGCATTTTCAGGGTCAACAAGTATATAGTATGTTGTTCCTGCAGTCCAGTATGCAGATCCATATGTACCTGTAGAAATTACATCGGCAAAACAATTCCATCCTGTTGATGCACAAACTGAGGCTTGCCATCCAAAATCAACATAATCTCCTGAAGCTGCTGTAATCTGAAGACTATATGTTCCTGTAGTAGGAGCAACAAAACTGTAAACCTGCTCATTTCCGGGAGTACTGTATCCGCAGAAGGTAGTATTCCATACTCCTGCTCCATTAAGCACAATTGTTTGCGGAAAACCTGCACCACATCCAGCAATACTTATAACAGTACTACAGGGTCCACTTCCGCAAGCTGATGTTGTAAAAGTTCCGCTTGGACCGGCCCAGGCTGAATAGGTTGCATCACATGAAGTGTAAGCACGAACATGGAAATGATAGGTTGTATTGCAAGTCAGACCCGTAACAGCTGCAGGACTTGTAGCACTAGAACCTGATGCTACTAAAGCATCTGTTGAATTTAAATGAACTTCCCAATAATAGGTTATTGTTGGAGAACCTGCAGGGGCACCTGCAGCCCACGAAAGACTGGCAGTAGTTTCTCCGGTCGAAGTACCAACTAAAGTAATAGGAGTACCGGGTGTTATACATGCAACAGGGCATGTGACAGTCATCGTGTAATCTTTAGCGGTCGCATCACCTTCCTCATCTAAAATAGCATATACTACCTGACCAGCAGCCAGGACAACATCAATGGATGATGTATTATCATCACAATATCCAAGATAGTTGCCAGCTGATGGAGGACAACCACTGCATAAAAATATATCAATATAGCTTGGAGATGCAGTATGAGAAAAATTATATGTACCTGCAGCACCGGCAGTAAATCGATAAACCTTTTCACCACCAGGGTCGTTGCCCCAACATGAAGCTCCTGTTAAGACATTTGTATTCCATGATCCTGTTCCGCTCAACGTTCCTGATACAGGATAGGCAGTACCACAATTAATATCTGTTAATGTACCACAGGGATCAGTACAAGCTGATGTAGTAAAAGTTCCGCTTGGGCCTGCCCATGCCGAATAAGTTGCATCACATGAAGTGTATGCACGAACATGGAAATGATAGGTTGTATTGCAAGTCAGACCTGCAACAGCTGCAGGACTTGTAGCACTTGAACCGGATGCTATTAAAGCATCTGTTGAATTTAAATGAACTTCCCAATAATAGGTTATTGTTGGAGAACCTGCAGGGGCACCTGTCACCCATGAAAGACTGGCTGTGGTTTGTCCGGTTGAAGTACCAACTAAAGTAATAGGAGTACCAGGAGTTGTGCAACCAGCTGCTTGTACATTTATAGTATAATCCTCAACTTCTCCATATGTTGCTGTGCCACAAGAACTAAGACCTGTTGTATAGCAAATCCGTACTCTCATTCTAGTGTTCCCAAGAGTTGCACCAGCCGGAGGTGTAATTGTCGCAGTATAAGGCCCATTACCAGGAGTACCAGTTATTGTTATTGTTTCATTTGCATCTGCAAAATCAAAATCCTGGTTCCAGTCAACCCAAATACCGCATTGGTCGGAAGCATAAGGCGCACCATTTGTTACTGTTGTTGGATATCCAGTACCAATATTCATAGATGTAGACATTGCTGTATAATTGGCATAACCACCTGCCGTACAAGCAGTACTGTTGTCAATAGTTCCTGTCTGTACCCTTGATATATATTCATCACATGTAGTGGCTCCGGCTGCACAATAACCAACTGCCTGAACGTTAATCGTATAATCTTCGACCTCTCCATAGGTTGCTGTACCGCATGAGCTAAGGCCTGTCGTATAGCAAATTCGAATTCTCATCCTTGTGTTTCCAGGTGTTGCACCAGCCGGAGGTGTAATTGTCGCAGTATAAGGCCCATTACCAGGAGTACCAGTTATTGTTATTGTTTCATTAGCATCTGCAAAATCAAAATCCTGGTTCCAGTCAACCCAAATACCACATTGGTCGGAAGCATAAGGCGTACCATTTGTTATTGTTGTAGGATATCCAGTACCAATATCCATAGATGTAGACATCGCTGTATAATCGGCATAACCGCCTGCCGTACAAGTAGTACTGTTGTCAATGGTTCCTACCTGTACCCTTGATATATATTCATCGCATGTAGTGGCTCCGGCGGCACAATATTGCGCCTTAATAATGTTAGTATTTATTAGAAAAAAGAGAAAAAAGAAAACACTTATTAATCTTTTACCCATAGTGCTTTGTAAAATCTTTTTCATAATTAATTATTTTTGATTTCACTATTATCTCCGTTTGCATTCTGAGTTGGAATAGTCATTCTTCGGTATTCATCAGGATTGTTTTCTATCCAGATTCGCTTAGCTTTATTATAAGTTTCAGTATCTGATTCGTAATTGCCTGTATCAATGAATATTGGAAACCCACTTGGTATACTATCCGTCTTATTTATTATTTTTTTGTTAATAATTTCAGTATTTAATTCATTGACATTTTTATTAGATTTTATAACCTCTTGGCCGGAAGAAATATTTTTTTCTTCCGGTGCAACAATTTCAGGTTTGGAAATCATAATTTTGCTTGTTGAACTAATTTCTTCAACCGAAATTAATACAGGTACATTTAACGAATCTGTTGATTCGTTTTGAGAATATAAATTTGTAACCAACAAAAATATTCCCAAAGTGATAAAAATATTATTAAATCGCATATTATTATGATAAATATTAAACAAATTTACAACAAAAAAATATCATTGTCAAGAGTTATACGTTTTTTATTTATTAATGTTTCTTTTCTGATTTATAATTATCTGATTTATGATTAACTGATGTTACGCAAAAGCAATATAAAGAAGATTCCTCACTTTGTTCGGAATGACATTGCATGTCTTTTACAAGAGGGAGAGGGTGGGCG
>JBDRPR010000152.1:0-13753 GCA_043826845.1 Bacteroidota bacterium | reverse complement strand
AAGAAAAGAAGTTATCATCTTCCATTATTTCGAAATCTCTGAAAAATTTATCAACTTCATTTGATATTAATCTGAATTTAAATATCATAGCATATTATTTTAATGAGATTAAAAAATCAATTGTATCAACACCGTCAGAATAATCAGATAATTCAGGTTTTTGAGTACAGCCAAATTGAATCCGTTTTTGAATTTCAGGGATGTTACTGACAATACACTGCATCTGATCATTATTGCTTATAAAATATTTAACTAAATTAGATATATTTTTATAATAATCAAAATAAATTACAGCAATTGGAGATGAAATATTTAAATCATGTTTTAATAAGAGAAAACCTGTGTCCAGAAATTTAATATTATTCATATAATATACAGTGCTGTTATAACTATAATTATTCGCATATTTGTTATGATTTATTATACCATTGAATTTTTCAAATGCCGGTAGAATTTTTCTGATATCGGTATCTTTGGGCACAAGAATTTTTGATACATTTCGGCAACCCAAACCAAAATACAGAAAAATATCATCAGCAAGTCCTGACAGGTCGGTTTCTGTTTCTTTGCCATCAAGAACAGCAACACTGTTTCTGTGTTTTCTTATAATGTGAGGGTATTTTTTAAAATAGTACTGAAAATGCATAGAAGAATTATTACTCCCTGTTGCGATAATAGCATCAAAGTCTTTCACAGAATTATTTTCAAATCTTATGAAATTAGAAAATTCAGGATTGATATCGTTTAAAATATCAGCAATTAATTCAATCAATATTTTATCCTTGGATGATGATTTTCCAAGGAATTTATTCCCTGTAATTAATACAGAAAGAAAATCATGAAAACCAACCAATGGAATATTTCCAGGCATCACTACAGCAATCGTTTTTATCTTATCATCAGAGAATAAAGGATAGGAATTTATCCAGGATTCAAGGCGATCTTTTTTCAGGTTTTCGGAAATTTCTTTCATTTGGTAAAGAATATTTTCTCTTGTAAACCAGGGATTTTCCTTTTCAGCTTGCAGTATTGCACTGTCAATTTTATTATTATGTTTTTCAACGCCAATATCTGATACATATTGATGAAGAATACTACCTAATTCTGAAAAAGTTTCTATTCTTTCTGTAATTTTCATATATCCAATTGGTTGATACAAAAAGAGGGCAATATTTTGCCCTCTTTAAAGATATTTAAATTTTATAATTAAAAATTATACATATCCCAAGGCATCGAGCTTAAAGCAGCTCCAACTACCATGAGGTATATAATTATAAAAACCAGATACAAACTTGACAGAACAGTTCCAATAATACCGCAAATGTGCCCTGCTTTCATGTTTTTATATGAACTTTCGGAATAAACGCCGGGATTATCAATATACAATTTTTTTGCTTTTCCACCTAAGACCAAAGCGATAATTCCGCATGCAACACCAATTATTCCATAGCACCAACAGGTTGCAATAGAAATAATTCCTAATACCAATACAGCTGTTGCATTTGGTAATGCCTGCATATTTCCAAAAACCTGAGGTTGATTTGTTGTAATATTTGTATTTTCCATAGTCTATAATAGTTTATATTAAAAATTAAAATTATCCCATGGCATTTGTGTTAAAGCAGATCCAAAGAATGCTAATATAATTATCACATATATTAAATATATACCTGATAAAATAGTCCCAATCAACGCGCATATTTTACCTGCTTTCATATTTTTATATGAAGATTCGGTATATTTATCTTTATCCTGAAGATAAAGAGCATTTGCTTTTCCTGCCATTATCAATGAAATAATACCCAAAGCCATACCAATCAAACCATAACACCAACATACAGCAATTGAAATAATACCCATGACCAGAATTCCTGTAGAATTTGGTAATGGCATACGACTTGAACTGATATTTGACTGTGGTTGTCCTCCCTGTTGCTGAACAGGTTGTTCAAAATTGTTTGTATTTTCTTCCATAAGTTTAAATTAATTTATTAGTTTGTAAATAAAATTTATCACTACGATTCCAACTGTAAAAATAAAAGAAAATTTTAATATTGTAGCACCTTTTTTAAATTTAAAAATTAAATGTAGTATTAAATAAACAAATAAAAACATAGTTGGTATCAAAGCTGGATACAACAAGATGCTTTCCCACAAATGCCCCCTAAGCAACTCAATTAATGCCCTTTGCATACCACAACCAGGACATTCAATGCCGATATATTTTTTATAAAAACATGGTTGTTGATGGCTTTCAAGCCATCTGATAATTTTTTCAAGCATTATAAAAAAATAGTGAGCTAAAAATAGAATTAATTTTGGTTATTTTATAACCAGAGGAAAATTTGAAGTAAATAAACATTCAAAAATTTCAGACACATGAGTCTCATACCGACAACGGCAAAGATATTATTTCATCTTCTGATTTTACAAATATTTTGACCTTGCAGGTCAGAATTACAGATAATATTAAAATACAGGAAGATGATCATTAAAAAACTGATATTTTCTTTGATATCACTTTATCTCCCGTTGAAATTTTTAGAATATAAATTCCTGAAGGAATTCCGGAAACATTGATTTTCATCTTTTGTTTTTCCTTTTCTACAATATTTAATACTTGCTGTCTTCCAAGGAGATCATATAATCTGATATCTCTGATCGAGTAATAATTATCAAGGAATTCAACATTAATTATATAATCAGAAGGTTGTGGATATATAAGTATCTCAGTAACATCATTAATCTCGTCAACTTTCACTAAACAGCCAATAAGCTCAATTGAAGAAGATGCATTTAATGTATCCCCGGTAACCTGATATGGATATTTCCAAGTGCCTTTTTTTACTACCATTGTATTTTTTCCGCCTTGTCCTCTGTCAATCATATAAGTTACAAATGTATCAACAGGAGTATTATAATACAACTGATAACCAACGAAAAAGGATCCATTTACTATAGCCGGATTATCAAACATAACAGAATGATATATATAGGGCGAGAATGAACTAATTAAAACATCTTTATAAGTTAATTCGTTTCCTGGAAAACCATTTGTGTCAACATCCCAAATAATAAATCTGACTTTAGCACCAGCAGAAGCACTTGATGCTTTAACAACCGGTACTAAAACCCCGTTTATCTGACTAAAAGTATAGTTTGTAAACTTATCGGCATAAGCACGAATTGTATATCCGTTATGCCCCGGAAAATACCCCCATGTTGTAGGAGTCAAATGACGGAATGACATAAAGATATCAGTAGCTGTCATATTTGTAACAGTATCACAAAAACCATTCGGATCTTGCCAAGGTTCGGAAGTCACAATAATATAATCCTCTTTAATAATAGTATCTGAATAATTTCCACTATTAACAATAAGTTTCACATCGTAAAAGCCAGGAGTTGTATAAAGAATATTAGTAGGGTGCTGATCTGTTGCTGAAGCAGGAATAGCTCCGACAAAAGACCATTGCCAATGATCAGGAAATCCAACAGTAAGGTCGTGAAATGAAACTGTACTACCCTGAACAATCAGACGTGATCCGTCAGCAGTAAAATCTGCATAAAGTGGACCTACTGATGAGTTATCAATAACGGTTATATAATCAGTTTTTGTCAAAGAGTCGGAACCTATTAAATTTGTTACAACTAAAGTTACCGGATATAATCCAACAGTAGGATATGTTATAATTGTAGGATTTTGATCAGTAGAGGTAACAGGAGCAGCACCCGGAAAATACCATGTCCATGAATCAGGAGATCCGGCTGTCAGATCATAAAAATCAACACTTCCGCCAACAAAAACAGTTGTAAAATCAGAACTGAAATCCACAACAGGTAAAAAACTTGTATCAATAACTGTTATATACTGAGTTTTAGTTGTTGAGTGAGAATTTGTTCCGTCACTGACCAGCAAGGTTACATCATAAACACCGGGAATATCATATTGTATTCCTATAGGATTCTGTACTATTGACGTAGTAGAAACAGCACCCTGAAATGTCCAGTTCCATGAAGTAGGTGGGCCATTTATAGACTGATCAATAAAGTTTATGCTCTGTCCCTGAAGAACAGTAGTAGAACTTGCAGAAAAATCAGCAAATAAAGTAGTAGGAACTGTTACGGTTATATAATTGTTTTTTGTGGTTGTGCTGGTCGATGTACCATCTCCAATAGTCAGAGAAACATTATATGTACCAGGAGTGCTATAAACAATATTTGGAGGATTCTGAACACTTGAGGATGTTACATCAGCACCAGGAAATGACCATGTCCATGTAGTAGGAGTTCCGGTCGATAAATCTGTATAATTTACACTGTTCCCTGCAACCAGAGTTGTCGGTACTCCCTGAAAATCTGCTGTCAATACAGGAGCACAGGGTTGTTGAATCCCTCCATGACCGGTAACCGGATCTGTAATATCTGCAGCAGAATTTACAGGCCAGATATCCTGTTCTAGGATAGTATGATCAGGTGCAATTAAAATAATTGTAGGATATGCTACGATCTGATAATCAGTATTTACAGCATCTCCTCCACCATCAAGACCACTGACACAAGGATAATCGACTCCATTGTCAATAATATACTGGGCGACAGTAGGGTCATCATCACCTGCGTCAATTCCGATAAAAATAACATTACCTTCATTACAGCCAAAATCTGCATATGATTGATCTACAACCGGTGAGGTTGCGATACATGTAGGTCAAGTGGTAAAGAAAAAGTCAATGACTACATATTTGTTTGAAGCTAGAATGCTAAAGAGATTATAACTATTACCATCGGTGTCTGTTACAGTAAAATCAACAGCAGTTGTCAGTGGAGTCTGTGCAAATCCTATTGAAAACAGCAGGAAAAAAGAAAAAGCAATAAATATTTTTTTCATATTATTAAATTTTTTAAGAGATTCGGTTTTTATACGTAATAATGAAAATATAGTTACAATAACAACAAGACTCTAAAATGTCTCTTTTGGTTGCTATCTAAATATCTTTTTTCCTGATTCAGTGATTTTAATAATTTTTGTAGTCTCCTGTGGAATTGTAATAATTACTTTTTCTGATTCGTAAATGCCCAATAGAACCGGGCATATTTTTTTTGTTGCATCAATTAATTGTCTAAACTCGCTGAGATTAATTCCATCAGATTTATTTATAAGTTCTTTCAGTAATACAGGTCTGATTTTATCGACAACTGAAGAATGAAGATATTCATTGTTTAAATAATACAATTTCTTGTTTTGTAATAAATAATAAAGATACATTTTAATAGAATCTTTATTTATACCTAATTCCGAAGCTTTTTGCTCAATGTCATTCATAACAGGTTTTTGCAGCCCGTAATTCAATATTTCTGATTCTATAAAAGAAATTTCTTTCAAAGATTTTTCATCAATTACAGCCAAATGGTTGCATAAAATCCAGGTGTTTTCGAACTTCTTAAGTTTATTTTCTGTAACCAGATCTTTCAAAAGAGCCTCAATAAAAATTTTCCCTGTTTTATCTTTAGCTAAACCAATTTTTCCGGACAATTCACTGATATCCATTCCATGAGAAAAAATTTTATTTCTTTGATGAAATTCTTTCAACTTATTAATAATCTGATTTTTGTATCTTTCATTTGCACTCCCTGAAACTAAAATAATATCATCTGTTTTATAAACGACAAAATCATTATCAGGAGTTTCAAGAGATTTTAATATTTCTTCAGGTGGTTTATTGATATTTACGTATATGTCTTTCAGCAACATTGGTTTATTAAATTTGTTTAATTCTAATTTAATAAGATCGCTAATGTTATTTTCTTTATTGACACTGCTTGCCAAAATTGAAATATTTTCAACAAGCTTGGGTGTTATTCGCTTATGATGCAATGGATTATTATCAATTACTATGCCTCCGCCTAATGAAATATCACCAGAACTATTCCTGATAATAAACTTATCATTAATCTGAACAACTGCCGGTTTTTCAAAATGAAACTGTACTATTCCTTCTATTCCGGGCTCAAGTTTTTCATAATTAAGCAAGTGCATTTTTGATTGACATTCAAAGGTACCAGTATGAAATGATACTGTTGACCATGTATTTAATTTATCCACATTACCAAAAAGGGATAAACTGCAATCAATCATACGAGTTTCAGGAATAATTTTATCAGAAAGGACCATTCCCTTTTTAAAATCTTCTGCTTTAAATCCTGATATGTTTATTGCGGCTCTGTCGCCTGCGACTACTTTGTTAACAGCCTTCCCATGCCTTTCAAGACTTCGGATACGAAATTTTTGTTTAATTTCAGGGAGCATATAAACATCATTTCCTACACTAATTTCACCATTTAACACCGATCCTGTGACAACGCTTCCCATTCCTTTGATACTAAAAATTCTGTCTGCATACATCCTGAAAATGTTCCCGATTTCTTTTTCAACCACTTCGAAAGAAATTTTTTGCAATTCATTTATCAATTCATCCAAACCTGCACCAGTAGTTGAAGAAACAGCAACAACCGGAGAATCTTTCAATGAGCAATTTGCAAGAAAGTCGAATATCTCTAATTTAGCAATATCCAATAAATCCTGATCAACAAGATCTGTTTTTGTAAGAACAATTATTCCCTTAGGAATTTTTAGTGCTTCAATAATATTTAAATGTTCAATCGTCTGAGGCATTATTCCGCTATCTGCAGCTATCACCAACAAAACAAAATCAATTCCACATGCACCTCCAACCATTGTATTAATAAAATCCTTATGACCAGGCACATCAATGATTCCAAGAGAAGTTCCATCGGGAAGATCCAAGTATGAAAAACCAAGGTTTATAGTAATTCCTCTTCTTTTTTCCTCCTTATGAGTATCACAGTCAATATTGGTTAATGCTTTTATTAATGAGGTTTTTCCATGGTCAATATGACCGGCTGTACCCATTATCAAATGTTTCATTTTTTCTTCTTGGATTTTACAGAATCATCAATACTAAGATTTTTATATACTTTGCTGATAACAGATATCAATTCTGAAATATTCTCATCTAAAAGAGTCAGGACATCAAAATGGAGTTCCCCCTTTTTTAAAATGGCAACGACCGGTTTTTCCAGTTTCATAAGTTCCATGTACATTTTTTCAGCATATAGAGTTTGTTCTTTGTTCTTTCCGTTAAAAAAGATTGAAATCGTATAACTATCAAGCTCAATATCAGGCAAAGTCCCTCCTCCGAAGAAAGCTTTACTTTTCTGAACACCGGATTGTATTGCATTCAAACTTAACTCCTCCTTAATTTTTACTGCAAATTCCTTCAATTGTTTGTCAGAAGTTTCAATTGTTTTAAAAAGTTGATTTTTGCTGAATAAAATTGCATCTGTCAAATAATATGAACAGGCTGTTTCAAGAAAAGCGATACTAAGTTTACAGACTCTTAGTGCTCTATACATGGGCTCTTTTTCCAGCTTTTTTATCAGATCTTTTCGTCCGACAATCACTCCTGCCTGAGGACCACCCAACAGTTTATCTCCACTAAAACAAATAAGATCAGCACCGCTTTGCACTGCTTCTTTTACGTTTGGTTCCTGTGATAAGCCGTATTTTTTTATTTTTCGTAAGAGTCCTGATCCCATATCATAAACAACCGGAATATCATTATCTTTTCCAAGTCTGGCCAGATTCGATATATTAACTTCCTGAGTAAAGCCTTTAATAATGTAATTTGATTTATGAGCTTTAAATAATAAACCGGTTTTTTGTGTAATCGAGTTTTTATAATCCTTAATATCTGTTTTATTGGTAGTTCCAACTTCAACCATTTTGCATTCTGAAGCTTTCATAATATCAGGGATTCGAAAAGAACCTCCTATTTCGATCAACTCTCCTCTTGATATAATCACTTCTTTCTTTTTAGCAAAGCATCTTAAAATTAACATTACAGCCGCTGCGTTGTTATTAACAATCAATACATCTTCTGCGCCAGTTAAAAACCTGAGCATTTTTTTTACATGAACCGTTCTTGTACCCCTACCTCCTTTATCAAGATCAAATTCAAGGTTACTGTATCCTTCAATTGATTCAATGGTATCAGAAACTAATGATTTGCCAAAAGGGGTTCTTCCAAGATTTGTATTTATCAGAATACCTGTAGCATTAATTACTTTTTTCAAGCTCTTACCTGCAATCAAGTTGATTTGTAATAATATTTCTTCTATTATTCTTTTCTCATCCAAGCAAATGTTTTTTGATTTAATTTCATTTCGGAAAGACTCAAGAGTATTTCTGATGGCATACAGGACAATATCTCTTCCGTATTTTTCAATTTCAGACTTTACTTTTTTCTCTGATAAAATTTTATCTACAGCAGGAAGTATATTAAAAGACTGATTCATAAAGTGTACATGTAATTGAAAATAAATTTGCAGAGAGGGCAGGAATCGAACCTGCCACAGCCGGTTTTATCCGTCTGCTACCGGTTTTGAAGACCGGATGAGACACCAGTTTCGACCTCTCTATATTTAAATGTTATAACAATTATATTTCAGTGATATTATGAAATCAAAGTTTCTTCTTAACTTCTTTTTCTTCGTATGATTCAATTAAGTCACCAATTTTAATATCATTATATTTATCAACATTTAATCCGCACTCATAGCCATTGCTAACCTCTTTAACATCATCTTTAAAACGTTTCAGTGACCCTAAGACTCCGGAATAAATTACAATTCCATCACGAATTATTCTGATTTTTGAATTTCGGTTAATTTTTCCATCCACCACCATACATCCTGCAACTGAACCAACTTTTGTAATTTTAAACACTTCTCTGACCTCAACAGTAGAAGTAATCTCTTCTTTCATTTCAGGTGAAAGCATACCTTCCATCGCATCTTTAATCTCATTAATAGCGTCATAAATTATTGAATACAACCTGATATCAATCTGCTCTTTTTCTGCTAGTTTACGGGCGCTTACAGAAGGTCTGACCTGGAAGCCAACGATTATTGCATTAGAAGCAGTAGCAAGCATTACATCTGATTCAGATATCTGACCAACAGCTTTATGAATAATATTCACCTGAATTTCTTCATTAGCTAATTTAATTAATGAATCAGAAAGAGCTTCAATAGAGCCATCCACGTCACCTTTAACAATAATATTAAGTTCCTGGAAGTTTCCGATAGCAATACGTCTTCCAATTTCATCAAGTGTAATATGCTTCTGTGTTCTGAGACCTTGTTCTCTGATTAATTGCAACCTTTTATTTGCAACTGATTTCGCTTCGGTATCAGTGTCAAGGATATTGAATTTATCACCTGCTTGAGGAGCACCGTTAAGCCCAAGAATCACAACTGGAGTTGCTGGTCCAGCCTCAAGGATTTTTGCTCCTCTTTCATTGTACATTGCTTTGATATGCCCGTGATAACAACCGGCCAACATTATATCCCCGCTATGCAGAGTACCTGATTCAACAAGTATTGTTGCAACATAACCTCTTCCTTTATCCAGAGATGATTCAATAACAGTTCCATAAGCTTTTTTGTTTGGATTTGCCTTTAATTCAAGCATTTCAGCCTCAAGCAAAACCTTTTCAAGAAGTTCATCAATATTAATTCCTTGTTTTGCTGATATTTCCTGTGACTGATATTTTCCACCCCAATCTTCAACAAGATAATTCATATTGGCCAATGCTTCCTTGATTTTTTCAGGATTAGCGGCTGGTTTATCAATTTTATTTATAGCGAAAACCATTGGGACACCTGCAGCAGAAGCATGATTAATAGCTTCGATTGTTTGTGGCATAACACCATCATCAGCAGCAACTACAATAATTACTATATCTGTTATCTGAGCACCTCTGGCACGCATTGCTGTAAATGCTTCATGACCAGGAGTGTCAAGAAAAGTTATTTTTCGCCCATCTTCCAGGATAACACTATAAGCTCCTATATGTTGAGTTATTCCTCCAGCTTCACCGGAAACAACATTTGAACTTCTAATAAAATCCAAAAGTTTTGTTTTACCATGATCAACATGACCCATAACAGTGACAATAGGATATCTTGACTCCAGATCTTCCTCTTTATCTTCCTCTTCAGCTATTGTATTTTGCACATCTATGCTGACGAATTGTATAGTAAACCCGAATTCTTCGGCCAATAACGCCATTGTCTCAGCATCAAGTCTTTGATTAATAGAAACAAAAAGTCCAAGATTCATGCAAGTTGCAATAACTTCATTTGCCGGAACGTCCATCATCGTGGCAATCTCATTTACAGAAACAAATTCAGTAACTTTCAAAATTGTCTTTTCGTGTTCTTGTCTTTCAACTTCAGCAGCAACTTTTTCGCGATCTGAATCTCTTTTATCTCTACGATGTTTTGCAGATTTTGACTTGGTTTTGGAAGTCAACTTCTCTAAAGTTTCTTTAATTTGCTTTTGAACATCTTCTTCATCAACCTCTTTTTTAAACTTTTTATTTCCAATTTTCTGGAATTTCTTTTTCTTGGCCTCATCTGATTGAACTGCAGAGTCAGAAGGAACATTTTTCCTAATTCTCTTTCTTTTTTTCTTCTTTTTAAATTGATCGCTGTCATTTGATGATGCAACGGGAAGTTTTTTAGATTTATCCTTATCAACAGGTAAAATAATTTTACCGACAACTGTTGGCCCTGTTAATTTATCAAATTCAGATCGGAAAATCTTCACACCTTCCTTCACATTTGTTTCAATTTCATCAGAAACAACATCTGCAATATTATCATTTTCATTAATTTCATCCAATTCCGAAATTTCCTCAGTCGGTTTAGAGTCTTTTTTTCTGCTTGCTTTTTTAACGTCAGCCTTTTCTTGTTTCTGTGCTTCTTTTTCTTCCTTTGTTTTTCTTGATGGCCTGGTTTTCTGATTCATTGCATCAAGATCAATTTTACCTACAACTTTTAAATGGTCTATAGTTTCAGGCTTTATCTCCTCCTTAATAATCTCTTTTTCTTCTTCAACTACTTCTTCAACGATCTCGGGTTCAGGCAATGATACGGGCACTTCTATTTCAACAGGTTTTACCGGTTCTACAGGTTTCTTTTTCTTTTCTGTTGTTGAAAGATCAATTTTTCCAACAATCTTCGGAGTTTCTTTAATAATTTCTTTGGCAACAACACTGGAATCCTTTATAATAAACTGATCATGGGAATCTTCGTCATCGAATTCATTTTTTACAGAACTAACGTCATCAATTGAAATCGTTTCTTTTCTCTCGTTTGATTTCATGCTTATCTGTTCAGACTTTTTCTTTACAGAAATATCTGACATATATTCTTTAATCAAAACATTGTAAATCTCAGGAGTAATTTTTGTATTCGGATTATTTTCAATTTCATGCCCCTTTTTTTTAAGGTATTCAACAATAGTTGAAATCCCTACATTGAATTCCTTTGCAGCTTTGCTTAATCTTATTGCCTTATCAGTACTCATGAATTATTTTTAAATTTATACTTTAAAATTGATCTTATATTATTCAAATTCGGCTTTTATAATTTTTATCACTTCATTAATTGTTTCTTCTTCCAAATCAGTCCTTTTTTCCAGTTCTTCGGTTTTTAACTCCAGAACACTTTTAGCAGTATCGCAACCAATAGATTTCAATTCATCAATAATCCAACCTTCAATCTCATCGGCAAATTCTTCCAATGGAACATCATCCTCGTCCTCGTCATCGAAATCTCGGTAAACATCAATTTCATAACCTGTTAACTGACCTGCAAGTTTAATATTTAATCCTCCTTTACCAATGGCCAATGATACTTGCTCAGGATCCAGGAATACCTCTGCTTTAAGAGTTTCGGGATTTATTTTTATGGATGTGATTTTAGCAGGACTCAATGCACGTGTAATATACAACTGTATATTTGTGGTATAATTTATAACATCAATATTTTCATTTTTCAATTCTCTTACAATACCATGAATTCTTGATCCTTTCATCCCTACGCACGCACCTACCGGATCAATTCTGTCATCATAAGACTCAACTGCAACTTTAGCTCGTTCTCCCGGAACTCTGACAATCTTTTTAATGGTAATTAATCCATCAAAAATCTCAGGAACTTCAAGTTCAAATAATCTTTCCAGAAAAACAGGACTTGTTCTGGATAAAAGAATCAAAGGATTATTATTCTTCATTTCGACTTTTATCACAACCGCACGGATTGTATCTCCTTTACGAAAATAATCTGAAGGAATTTGTTCTGTTTTCGGAAGAATCAATTCATTTCCCTCATCATCAATTAGTAAAATTTCCTTTTTCCATACCTGATAAACTTCAGCTGTGACAATTTCACCAATCCTGTCCTTATATTTTGTATAAATATTATCTTTCTCAAGTTCGAGGATTTTAGATGTCAGGTTTTGTCTTAAAGAAAGAATGGCTCTTCTTCCAAAATCAAGCAGTTTAACCTCATCGGTAAAATCTTCTCCAACTTCATAATCTTCATCAACTTTTAATGCATCTGATAAAGCAATTTCAAGATTAGGATTCTGAATATTATCATCTGCCACAACAGTTCTGTTTCTCCAGATTTCAAAATCTCCCTTATCAATATTAATAATGATGTCAAAGTTGTCGGCAGTTTCATATTTTTTTATCAGAATATTTCTGAAGACATCCTCAAGAACACTCATCATTGTTGCCCGATCAATATTTTTCAGATCTTTAAACTCAGCAAAGGTTTCAATTAAATTTAAACTTTCCATTTCAATTATATTTATATCTTTATTACAGATTTAGTGCTTTTTATAAATTCAAATTTTAGTGTTTTTTCTTCTGTTTCGACTTTATTTTTTTTCTTACCCTCTTTTTTTTCTGATGGTTTTATTATAATTTCATCATTGGTCACTGATAATAAAATTCCTTTATGGCTATCTCCACTTTTTAACTGCACTTTTACTTCCTTGTCAATATTTTTTTTGTACTGATCCAAAACCATAAAAGGCTGATCTAATCCAGGGCTTGAAACCATTAATTCGTAGTTATCAAGTTTTTCTCCAAAATGATTTCTTATAACACGGCTGATTTCTGTACAAATATTTATTGTCATACCTTCATAACGGTCAATCATTAATGCAATTTTTCCTGATGGACTGATTTTTAGATCAACAAAAAACACTTTGTTCTCTTCAAAATAGTTTTCTGTCACGCTTAATATTTCTTCTTTTTTTATCATTTTTTAACAAAATAGGGGACGATGTCCCCTATTCTCATTTTTCCCCATTTCTGAATGCAAAGATAAACAGAATAATTGAATTGACAAAATCTTTATTGAGTTGTACAATTCAATGACTCAATTTAAACTGAAACTTTCAATGGATAAATTCAGGACTCCTGATTTTCCGCAAAATGAAACTCTTTGATTTTGTCATAAAATTTGCAAAAAAAGCAAATTTTCCGCCAAAATCAATAATAGGCTTTTCTATACCCGAGCTGCATTCGCTTCGCTCAATTGCACAGGGTTATTAATATTCAACTCCTACTGAGTCGTAAAGGAATTGCATTTTCATTTTGTGAAGAATGAATGTTTTTATCTTAATATCAAGTACCAGATCAGGAGTCCTGAATTTGTGATTTGGTATTTATGTTATTATTTGATGTTACGCAAAATAACATTTCCATATTTTTTAAGATTCCTCATTTCATCCCGAAAGCTTTCGGGATTTCATTCGGAATGACATGGACTGTGATACATGTATGAGGGAGAGGGTGAGCGTCTATGA
>JBDRPR010000151.1:0-14853 GCA_043826845.1 Bacteroidota bacterium | reverse complement strand
TTTTTTGATAATATCTTTTTTTGATATTCCAAAATCTTCTGCATACATTATTTTTAAAATTCCGGTAACTATTATCAACTTTTATTCCAGAATAAGTAACGGTGAGAAATAGAAATAATTTTGGCAGAAAGTATTAATAATTGTTAAAAATTAATGACAAAGATTCATGATTTTTTTTTGAAATAATCCAGTAAAATTTGGTTATCAAATAAAATCCTGAAATTCTGACATATCAAGCAGTTCATAGTCCTGATTGGCTTCACGTAAGACTAGACAGAATTTATGTTCTTTAATAAGGGAAACTTTTTCATCTGTATCAAGATTAATGATACTTGTAATCTGGTCTTTTTTATTCATTTCTCTTATTTCTTTAAATACACAATTATCAGAGGGTTTTCCACAAGGACAGTGGCAAATAAGATTGACTAATGTTTCAGATATTAGCATCATACAATTCTTTAGACGTAATATTATAAAAATAGTTGCCTTATGCAATAATTAATTTATTAACAGTAACATTTTTATTGGTTATGTTTTAGTATAATGTGGGAATATAAATATGCTAAGTACTATCAACAATTTGCCAATTTTTGCCTAGTTCCTGAAGGATGATTGACAAATTTTTGATATAGATATGCTACATGTATACTCATTCCTTTTCCTTCCTTTAGGATTGAGGCAAAGAAAAGGAATGATTTACTATACTTATTTTCTACAATATCATAAAACACAACATTTTTATTTAAGGTAGAACTGATTCAAAAATAAAGTTAATAGACATTTTCGGCAGTGATTTCTATAATTACTTATTTTATCTTTGAGAAAAGTTCGAAAAATACTATTAAAGTATTCATAAAAAACCTGTTAATATTATTGTTAATAACATATTGATGGGAGTAAGAGTTATCGAGCACTGTATTTCCTATTTTTGCAAAATATTTTTCATAGGAGATGTTAGAGCAATATTCTGAAGAAACCATAAAAACGCTTGAGTGGAAAGAGCATATTCGTAAGCGACCGGGTATGTACATTGGTAAACTTGGAGATGGTTCTTCGAGGGATGATGGTATTTATATACTTATAAAAGAAGTTTTTGATAATTCTATAGACGAATTTATGATGGGATTTGGCAAAACTATTGAAATTAATATAAATGAAAAAGAAGTAACGATACGAGATTATGGAAGAGGTATCCCTTTAGGAAAACTAGTTGACGCTACTTCGATAATGAATACAGGTGCAAAATATGATTCAAAGGTTTTTAAAAAATCAGTTGGTTTAAACGGTGTTGGGATTAAAGCAGTAAATGCATTATCAGATAGTTTTTTAATTAAATCAATCAGAGAAGGGAAGGTAAAAGTTGCTGAATTTAGCAAAGGTGATATTGTTACCGATAATGAAATAACAGATACTAAAGACCGAAATGGTGTATTTGTAAGATTTACTCCGGATTATGAGTTGTTCGGAAATTTTAATTTCAATTCGGACTACGTTGAAGCAATGATTCGAAATTATGTGTATCTGAACTCAGGTTTGACAGTTGTTTTTAATGGAGTGCGCTATTATTCCAAAAATGGATTGCATGATCTGCTTAATGAAAATATGAGTTCAGAGGGGTTGTATCCGATTATACATCTTGTTGGTGAAGATATTGAAATTGCAATGACTCATGGTAACCAATATGGAGAAGAATATTATTCTTTCGTGAATGGACAACACACTACTCAGGGAGGAACTCATTTGCTGGCATTTAAAGAAGGGATAGTAAAAACAATCAGAGAATTTTATAAAAAAGATTTTGATACTGCTGATATACGCACTTCTATTATTGCTGCATTAGCAATAAAAGTTGAGGAACCTATTTTTGAGTCGCAGACAAAAACAAAGCTTGGATCAAAAGATATCGGACCTGATGGCCCTTCTGTACGAAATTTCATCATGGATTTTCTAAAAAAGAAAATGGATGATTTCTTGCATAAAAATCCTGAATCTGCTGATATTTTATATAGAAAAATTATAGACTCAGAAAAGGAAAGAAAAGCAATATCTTCAATTCAGAAATTAGCCAGAGAAAGATCAAAAAAAACAAATCTGCATAATAAAAAGTTAAGGGATTGCAGGATTCACTATAATTCAAACCACGAAAAAAGGCTTGAAACTACTATTTTTATAACAGAGGGTGACTCAGCAAGCGGATCAATTACAAAATCAAGAGATGTTAACACGCAGGCTGTTTTTAGTTTAAAGGGAAAACCTTTAAATTCCTACGGACTAACGAAGAAAATTGTATATGAGAATGAGGAATTTAATCTTCTTCAGGCTGCACTGGATATTGAAGATGGTATTGAAAATCTGCGCTACAGAAATGTGGTTATATCAACTGATGCCGACGTAGATGGTATGCATATAAGACTATTACTCATTACTTTTTTTCTGCAGTTTTTTCCAGACCTCATTAAAAACGGACATTTATTTATTTTGCAAACTCCTTTATTCAGAGTTCGAAATAAAAAAGAAACAATGTATTGCTATAATGATCAGGAAAGACAAAAGGCAATTAAAAAACTTGGACCAAATCCTGAAATTACTAGGTTTAAAGGTCTTGGAGAAATCTCACCATCCGAATTCAAATATTTTATCGGTAAAAATATTCGTCTGGAGCCCGTAAGACTAAAAAAAGAAGATTCAATAAATAAAATGCTTGAATTTTATATGGGTAAAAACACACCTGAAAGGCAGGAATTTATAATTAATAATCTAATAATTGAGGAAGATCTGGCTGAATATTAATAGCTATGAATACAGAGGAAATCGATAATACAGAAAGCAAAGCTCCCGAAAATGAGTATAGTGAAAGGAGTAGTTATCTTGATGATCAGGATACAATTACTGTTTTAGGAGGGATGTACAAGGATTGGTTTCTTGATTATGCATCTTATGTCATACTTGAAAGAGCAGTACCTCATATTGATGATGGCTTAAAACCTGTTCACCGGAGAATTCTTCATTCAATGAAACGACTGGATGATGGCAGGTATAATAAAGTTGCCAATATAATCGGTCATACAATGCAGTTTCACCCTCATGGTGACGCTTCTATAGGCGATGCACTTGTCCAGCTCGGTCAAAAAGATTTGTTGGTTGATACACAAGGAAACTGGGGAAATATCTTGACCGGAGATAATGCGGCGGCTCCTCGATATATTGAAGCAAGACTATCAAAATTTGCCCTTGATGTTGTTTTTAACCCTAAAACGACACAATGGAAACAATCATATGATGGCAGAAATAAAGAACCTGTAACTCTTCCGGTAAAATTTCCGCTTCTGCTGGCACTAGGAGTTGAAGGAATAGCTGTTGGTCTGGCTTCAAAGATTTTCCCTCATAATTTTAATGAAATAATTGACGCTGCTATTGCTCATCTTGAAAATAAAGATTTTATCCTTTATCCTGATTTTTTAACTGCCGGATTAATTGACGTTTCAAGGTACAATGGAGGATTACGTGGAGGAAATTTAAAAATCAGGGCTAAAATTGAAAAGGATGATAAAAAAAATCTGAAAATAACGGAAATTCCTTTCGGGAAAACTACGGGCACAATTATTGAATCAATAATAAAAGCAAACGATAAAGGCAAAATTAAAATCAAAAAAATCGATGACAATACTGCTGAAAATGTTGAAATAATCATTCAACTCCCGCCTGGTGTTTCGACCGATCAGACAATTGATGGACTTTATGCTTTTACGGATTGTGAAATTTCAGTATCTCCAAATTCATGTATCATTGAAAAAGATAAACCGGTTTTTTTAGGCGTAAAAGATATTCTTAAGCTTTCTGTTCAAAGAACTTTGGATCTCCTTAAACTTGAGCTTGAAATAAAATTAAACGAGCTGGAAGAAGATTGGCACTATTCTTCGCTGGAAAAAATATTTATTGAAAAACGTATTTACAGAGATATTGAAGAATGTGAAACATGGGAGTCAATTATTGATGCAATTGATAAAGGATTGGATCCATATAAAAAGATGTTAAAAAGAGAAGTAACTGTTGAAGATATTACAAAACTTACAGAGATAAAAATTAAACGCATCTCCAAATTCGATTCCTTCAAAGCAGATGAGCATATTAAGGGAATTGAAACAGATATAGATGAAGTTTTAACTCATTTGAATAATCTGATTCCTTTTGCAATAAATTATTATAAGCAAATTCAGAAAAAGCATGGAAAAGGAAGGGAACGAAAAACTGAAATAAGAAATTTCGATACTATCCAAGCATCAAATGTTGTTCTGGCCAATCAGAAACTTTATGTTAACCGTGATGAAGGTTTTGTCGGAACATCCCTGAGAAAAGATGAATATGTCTGCGAATGTAGTGATATTGATGATATTATCGTGTTCCTCCGAAATGGTAAATACATTGTTTCCAGAGTCCCTGATAAAGCTTTTTTCGGAAAAGAGATTTTGCATGTAACTGTTTTTAAAAAGAATGATGATCGCACAATTTACAATTCGATTTACAGAGACGGGAAAAATGGAAATATATTTGCCAAAAGATTTTCAGTAACCTCTGTTACAAGAGATAAAGAATATGATTTGACAAAAGGAACTGCTGATTCCAAGATACTCTATTTTAGTGGAAATCCAAATGGCGAGGCAGAGATAATTAAAATTGCACTAAAACCAAAACCCAGGCTGAAAAAACTGATTTTTGAGTTCGATTTCAGCACTTTATTAATTAAAAACAGGAGTTCTATTGGTAATATTGTTACAAAATATGATGTCCATAAAATTACTTTAAAAGAACAGGGAGTATCAACTCTTGGCGGTCTGCAAATATGGTTTGATGAGGATGTTTTACGGCTGAATACTGATAGTCGTGGTAAGTATATCGGAAAATTTATTGATGATGAAAAAATTCTGATTATTTCTAAATCAGGATATTTTCGAACCACCAGTTTTGATCTGACAAATCATTTTGAAGACAATATTTTATTAATTGAAAAATTTAAACCGGAAAAGGTTTTTTCCGCTGTTTATTATGACGGTGAGCAGAAATATTATTTTTTAAAGAGATTTCAGATAGAGTCTTCTGTTAAAGAACAAAATTTCATTCATGAACATCCTGAAAGTAAATTAATAAGTATCAGTGAAGTAAAATATCCAAGGTTTGAAATAACATTTGGAGGAAATAATAAAGATAAAAAGCCTGAAATTGTTGAAGTTTCTGAATTTATCGGAGTTAAAAGCTTTAAGGCAAAAGGAAAGAGACTGACAAAATATAATGTTAAAAATATCAATGAAATTGAACCGGTTATTTTAGATGAAGATAAAAAAGAAGTAATTGATGAACCAGTTTTTGAAATCGTCAGACCCCCTAAGGCTATTGAGGAAAATTCTGCTCAAATGACACTAGAACTATAACATGATATGTTTTCTGATTGGTTTTATGGGCAGTGGCAAAACTACCCTTGGGAATAAACTGGCTAAAAAGTTTGATTATAGTTTTGTTGATCTGGATCAGTACATTGAAAAATGGCAGAATAAATCTGTTAATGAAATTTTTAACACTTCAGGAGAAAAATATTTTCGCGAAATTGAAAAAAAAGCACTTCAGGAATTAGTTAAGACATCAGAAAATGAAATTATTGCAACGGGAGGAGGAACTCCATGTTATTCTGACAATATGGAAATAATGAACAATTGTGGTGTAACAGTTTATTTAAAATACAATTCAAAATTCCTGCTAAATCGAATAAACAGCTCAAAAACACAACGGCCACTAATTGAAAATATTCCGGTGCCGGAAAGAATAGAATTTATAGAAAAATTGTTGAGCGAAAGAGAACCGTCTTATACGAAATCGAAAATAATTATTGAAAAAGTAAATATCACAGCAGATTTTCTTTTCGAAGAAATATCGAAATATATTGAAAATAGCAAATAATTTTTACTCAGGAAAATACCCTTTCATAATTCCCCTGCTTGAAGATTTTACAAAAAGAATAATTTCATCACGTTCAGCAGTTGCAGGCATATTGGCTTCAACATATTCAATTGCCTGAGTATTATTGAATCCTTTTAAATAGAGATATCTGTATATTTCCTGAATTTCATTGATTTTTTCGTTTGAATAACCTCTTCGTCTTAACCCGATAGAATTAATTCCAACAAAACTTAAGGGTTCTCTTGCAGCTTTAACAAATGGAGGTATATCTTTTCTTACTAAAGATCCTCCAGAGATCATAACATGGGGACCAATATGTGCGAATTGATGTATGGCAGTTAAGCCTCCTATTATTGCCCAGTCATCAATAATTACATGACCTGCAAGATTTGAGGAATTAGCTAAAATACAATTATTTCCTATGATGCAATCATGTGCAATGTGTGAATATGCCATAATCAGGCAATTATCGCCGATTATTGTTTTGCCGCTTGCTTTTGTTCCTCGATTTACCGTAACACATTCACGAATTATTGTATTATTCCCGATTTCTACATATGTTTTTTCCTTATCAAATTTTAAATCCTGCGGTATTGCTGAAATAACAGCACCAGGAAATATTCTGCAGTTTTTCCCAATTCTGGCACCTTCCATGATTGTAGCATTTGGCCCTATACAAGAACCTTCCCCAATTTCAACATCCTTTTCGATTGTAACAAATGGTTCAATAACTACATTGTCCGCAATCTTTGCATCAGGATGGACATATGCTAATGGTTGTTTCATCATTTTTTTTATTCGTTTTTAACTAATTGCGCCATCATTTCACCTTCCATAACCAAATTTTCCCCTACATAGGCTTTCCCAACCATGTTGGCTATCCCTCTTCTGATCTCGCCTTTCAATTCAACCTGAAATATTAATGTATCTCCGGGTCCTACTTTTCTTTTGAATTTAACGTTGTCAATTTTCATGAAATAAGTTGAATAATTTTGAGGATCGGGTACACTGTTAAGGCCTAAAATGCCACCTACCTGAGCCATTGCTTCAATCTGTAAAACCCCCGGGAAAACTGGTTCATGAGGAAAATGACCAGCAAAAAATGCTTCATTTAAGGTGACATTTTTTATCCCGACTATAGATGTTTGATCCATTTCAATTATCTTATCGACAAATAAAAAAGGATAACGATGGGGAAGCAATTTCATTATCTGATTTATATCAAGAACCGGAGTTTTGGATAAATTGAATTCGGGAGCTTTATTTTTGGATTTTTCTTTTTTAATATGTTGCCTGATCTCCTTAGCAAACTGTGTGTTGGAGAAATGACCGGGACGGGTTGCAAAAATCCTGCCCGAAAAACGATAACCAACCAATGCGAGATCACCTAATAAATCCAGTAATTTATGCCTTGCAGGCTCATTTTTATAATATAAATCAACATTATTCAGAATTCCAAACTCAGTTTTGACTTTTACCCTCGGTTTATTAAATAAATCGGCAAGACGATCAATTTCAGCCTGTTCAACAATTCTGTCCATTATTACAATTGCATTATCCAGATTACCCCCTTTTATAAGGTTGTTTTTTAATAAGAACTCCAACTCATGTAAAAACACAAAAGTTCGGGAATCCCCTATTTCAGCCGGAAAATTATTAAGGTTTTCAAGACTGGCATATTGGTTTGCAACGACAGGAGATTTGTAATCAACCATCACATTTAATGTGAAATCATCATCTGGATATATTGCAAGGTCTATTCCTTTTTCTTTGTTTGAAAAAACAATCGTTTTGTTGATATAAAAGTACTTTTGTTCTGCATTTTGCTCAACAATTCCTACTTCGTTTATGGCTTTAATAAATTGTTTACCACTACCGTCCATAATCGGAACTTCCTGAGAATTTATTTCAATTAAAATATTATCAATACCCATTCCGTAAATTGATGCCAGTAAATGTTCAACAGTAGAAACTTTCACCCCATTTTCTTCTATTGTTGTTCCTCTAGAAGTATCAGTAACATTTTCAACTATAGCATTTATTGTAGGATTTCCTTCTATATCTGTCCTTTGGAATTTATAGCCGTGATTTTCAGGAGCCGGTTTCAAGCTAATCTCACAATTACTACCTGAGTGCAAACCAATACCTTTTATAGAAACTGTCTTTTTTATTGTTTTTTGCATTAATGCCATATTCGTATATTTTACTTCATACAAAGATAATGCTAAAGATTTATTTACAAAATACAATAGTAATAATGTGTTTTATTATATACATTACTTGTTTTTTTGTACAAAAAAAAGAAAAATTTATGAATAATGCAGGTTAGGTAGTACTGCTCAGGCTAACTATTCAGTATCAATTGAAAATTATTTATTATCTTCAATATTATCCAGTCGCTTGACTATTTCAGGTAGTTTTTTGAAATAAACATAAGATCTTCTGTATTTTCCTACTTCAAAGCAAGGTGAACCCTGCACTCGACTGTTGGGTTCAGTTATGCTGGCACCCACTCCCGATTGTGCAGCAATTTCAACGCCATCAGCAATTACAATATGCCCTATCATACCTACCTGTCCACCGATTTTGCAATTTTTACCGATTTTTGTTGAGCCTGAGATTCCTGCCTGAGAAACAATTACAGTGTTTTCGCCTACTTCAACATTATGAGCTATCATTATAAGATTATCAATTTTTACACCGTCATGAATAATCGTTGATCCAATAGTTGCCCTGTCAACTGTTGAGTTTGCTCCAATTTCAACATTGTTTTCAATAATAACATTCCCTATCTGAGGAATTTTTTCATAACTGCCATCAGGTTGAGGAGCAAAACCAAACCCGTCACCACCTATTACCACACCGCTATGAAGCATGCAGTTTTTCCCTATCACGCAATCCTCATAAATATTTACACCTTGTCTGATTACCGTATTATCTCCGATTTGAACATTGTCACCTATAAATGCATGTGGGAAAATTTTCACATTATTGCCTAAACGAACTTTTTCTCCGATATAACTTAAACCCCCAATAAAGACATTCTCCCCAAAAGTAACACTTTCAGATACACAGGCAGTTTTTTCAATTCCGTTTTTACCGGCAAATTTATTTTTATCATATAGTTTTAATAATTCTGCAAATGCTGCATAAGCATCTTCAACACGAATCAAAGTTGGTTTTACTTCTTTCTCCGTAACAAAATCTTTGTTTATAAGAACTACTGAAGAGTTTGTGGAATATATATACTTATTATACTTTGGATTGGAAATAAACGACAGGCTACCTTCGGTTCCTTCCTCAATTCTTGAAATTGTCGATACTGTAACTTCACTGTTACCTTCAATAGTCCCGTTTAAGAATTCTGCAATCTGGTTTGCGGTAAATTTCATCGTAATTTTATTTAATTGAACATTCTTTCGGATAAATAAGATAATATTTTATTACCGTTTTTGATAATACATCATGGTTTAACATGTCTGTTGCCTCAGTAATATCTTTGGTTTCTCCGTTTTTGAACAAAATGTTTATCCTGTCATCAAAATCGCTATACGCATTTATTGATATTTTATCAGTAATAACGAAATAGTCAGCGTTTTCTTGTGATAAATTATATTTTTTTATTACTAATTCTTTAATTTTATGAACTTTGGATTCGTCGAAAGGAGTATATTGCATCTCTATTTTAAAAAGCTGTCTGTTAATTAATCTTTTAGACAATTCTGACAGAACTGTATCGGAATTTGAGCACCACGATTTAATAGAACAGATTATATCGGTATCATCCAAAGATGCAAAATAATTTAATGTTTCCGGATTATTCAAAAAGTTGGATTTATTTATTTCATCTTCTAAAAAATATTTTAATCCTGATGTTGCAAAGAGATTTTCCCCATTGCGGGCAAGATAAATAGCCCGTTTAATTGTATTAATTAATATTTGTTCAGCTACAAGAACTGTTTTATGCTGATAAACCTGCCAGTACATAAGTCTTCGGGCAATCAGGAATTTTTCTATGGAATATATGCCTTTTGCTTCGATAACAAGATTATCATCGACAACATTAAGCATTTTTATAATTCGATCAGAACCGATAACACCTTCTGAAACACCGGTGAAAAAACTGTCTCTTTTCAGGTAATCCATTCTGTCAACATCCAATTGACCGGAAACCAACTGGTGGAGGAATTTCTTTTTATATTTATTGTTAAATATCTTAATTGTGAGATCAAGTTTGTTATCAAATTCAGCATTTAGCCTGTTCATGAAATATTTTGACAGATCCTCATGATTTATATCTTTTATAATAATATTTTCCAGAGTGTGGGAAAATGGTCCATGTCCGATATCGTGCAAAAGAATTGCGGCAGAAACTGCTTCGGCTTCAATTTCAGTTATTTCGTGACCTTTTGACCGGATGACATCAATAGCAAGATTCATAAGATGCGTGGCACCGATAACATGCTGAAACCTGCAATGAGTTGCTCCTGGATAAACATAATATGTCAATCCAAGTTGCATAATTCTTCTTAATCTTTGAAAATAGCTGTGTTCTATAAGGTCGAACAATAAATCATAAGAGATATTAATAAAACCATGAACAGGATCGTTCATTATTTTTTTCTTGTTGATCTTGGGATAACTGCTCATATCCTTAATTTGTTTCACTGCAAAGATATAAATTTATAATAAGCTTTTTATATTGTAAATCATAACCAGTAAAACCTTGATTTTTTCAGATTAAAGAGAAGATTCATTGCATAATTATTAAAAAAAACAGCTACATTGATTGCCTGTCAAACTTTTTTTTCAAAATCGAAAAGTAAGTTTTTTTCTGACAAAATATCTGAAATGATTTCAATGATTTTAGGAATATAATCTTTTTTAGTAACTAATCAGGTATTTATCTTTCCTGTTTTTTCACCCGTCATTCCCGCGGAAATGACGTAAAAGCGCAAAACTGTGACTTCTGTTGTTCCTGAAGTTTATGAATAATGCAGGCTGAATAATCTTTGTAAGATTTTTTTGACTTGAGCTATAATTAGGCTTCATGCATAAAATCTTAATAAATACATTGGTTTTAACTGATTTTTAATTAAGTTGATAGTCCAGGCCTAAAAGTAATTGATGAACAGCTAATGAGGCCTTTGTGCTTATGTTTTTAACTCTCAGTTTCTTGCTGGTAAATAAAGCTCCTGCTTGAACACTAATATTTTTTTTAATTTCTGGCATTTCAGAAATTAAAGGGGATAATGCTCCTTTCATTTTTAAATAATCAGCAGGTATAAACCAAAAAGCAAAAAAAAATGTCCCATCTGTTGCTGTCAATGTTGCAAATGGAGTAAATACCACACCCAGAAATGTAATTATATAGCCAGCTGCAAGACCATCATCACTTACAAATCTGCTATCATTGAATTCAATGGTCAAGAACATTGAATCTTCATCCAATTTATTATGAACAACAAATGTGCGATTTTCATTATTAAACTGGTCAATTAATGAATTCATAGCTGAATCAATACCATGTTTATATACTTCAATTACTTTATCATTATATGTCCATTCAATTCCCATATCTTTAACCTGAGACTTTTTTTATCAGAAATTTGTAAAGTAACACATGAAGAAATAATCAGTAAAATGATAATGAAGAAAAATAATTTCTTTATTGATATAAAATTATTTTTCAATTTTGAGTATAGATAGGTACCCATATCATAATTTGTTTCTTCGCAAAGATATAAATTTTAATAAGCTTTTTGATGGAGCTTTAAAATTGTGAACAATGAAGATATTTTGTGCCTTGATAATTTACATTAAAAAATCAAAATCATCAATCAATCATTTATGCAACGGACAGAAAAATCGGCTTTTTTTAGTTCCTGTTACTCCATGCAATGTCATTCTGAATGAAACGTAGTGAAATGAGGAATCTTAAAAAATGTAAATATGTTATTTTGCGTAACATCAGTTATTAAGGTGGAATGCACTACTATAATATTTTGATCCACAAGTAATAGCTGTAAATCATGTTTCGTTGGTTGCTCCCTCTGTTGTCATAAGTCTTCAGACAAGTAATAAGAGGTGAAAACATTTAATTTGAAATCACACCTTTAAGTTGTACCTTTGCTTGTAAACTTTTAGATTCACATTACTAATTTAACTTTATTAACAGAGGATAAGTAAACATTGCGATTACCCTCAATTATTCTAGGCCGGAACTGTTGGCATTCCTTTTAATATAAATAGTACATTTGAGTAAAAATATAATAACCCTATTTAATGAGTATCTTTAAAATCAGGAAGATCGCTGATGCTTATCTTCTATCAAACAAAAATGCTATTGAACAAGTATTGAGCATTTTGAGAATCCATTTTCCTTCTGTTAAAGAAGAAAAAATAAGTGAAATTCTCGAACAAATGAAAAATCCCTTAAAGTACCAATTCTCCTCAAATTTGTTCGTGGCTGAAGATGGAAGATCCAACGTAAAAGGCTTTGCCATTATGTTTTACATGCCTGATAAAAACTTCTGCTATCTCGATTATATTGCTGTAAAACCAATTAGAATTTCATCTGGTGTTGGGGGAGCCATCTACGAAAGGCTAAGAGAAGAAGCACAAATGCTGAAATCGATGGGCATTTTTATGGAATGCCTCCCCGATGAAGAACATTTATGCAAGGATAAGACCGAAATAAAACAAAATAAATCAAGGCTTGCTTTTTACGAACGATATGGGGCAAGACCAATTATTGGTACAAAATATGAAACTCCGGTAAACCCCGAAGATGATTGTCCTCCATTTCTTGTTTTTGACGATTTGGGAAACGACATAAGGCTCACGGCATCACAGATGAGAAAAATAACGAGGGCTATTCTGGAGCGAAAATATCCAAGCTATTGTCCTGAAAAATACATTAGGATGGTTATTGATTCCATAAATGACAGTCCTGTAAAATTACGAGAATTCAAATACATCATAAAAGAAAGACCTATTCACAAAAATGATGCGATAAAAAACGAAATAGCACTGATAATCAATGATAAACACGACATTCATCATATTAAAGAAAAAGGGTACATTGAATCACCAATTCGGATAAAAAGTGTAATAAAAGAGATTGAAAAGTTAAATGCTTTTAAAGTTATACCTTCAAGAGGATTTCCGGATAAATCTATTACCGACATACACAGTTCGAAATATTTTAATTATTTTAAAACCATTTGCGACAAATTTCCAGACGGAAAATCAATATATCCTTATGTTTTCCCTGTGCGAAATGCCACCCGACCTCCAAAGGATTACTCTGTACTCGCTGGATATTATTGCATAGACACTTTTACTCCAATCAACAAAAATGCTTTCTTAGCCGCACGATCAGGAGTAAATTGTGCGCTTACAGGAGCTGAATTATTAATGGAAGGGTACCATACCGCATACGCTTTGGTTCGCCCGCCCGGACATCATGCTGAGAGAGATGTTTTTGGTGGTTTTTGCTATTTCAACAACTCGTCGATATCTGCAAATTTTCTTTCAAAATTTGGTAAAATAGCCATTCTAGATATTGACTATCACCATGGTAACGGACACCAGCAAATATTTTATGAGCGCAGAGATGTGCTTACTGTTTCCATTCATGGAAACCCCGCTTTTGCGTATCCTTACTTTACAGGATTTGCTGATGAAAAAGGGGATGGTGATGGGTTTGGATTTAATATTAATTATCCGCTTAAAGAAGATTTAACTGGTGAAGAATATTTGGCATATCTTAAAAAAGCCATCAAGCATATAGTGACATTTAAACCTGAATATTTAGTGGTGAGCTTAGGATTCGACCCTGCAAAAGGTGATCCGACAGGATCATGGTCGTTAAAAGCAAACGATTTTAAAAACAACGGAGCTGAAATAGGTAAAATACTTTGCCCTATTTTGTTTGTACAAGAAGGTGGCTATAAAAACAGAACTCTTGGTATCAATGCCAGAAACTTTTTTGAAGGTTATTTATCAACGAGAATACTAAATAAACGATGAAAACAGGATTGACATAAGAACTTCATCGTTTTAATTTATCATTTTCAACACAAGGTTCGGCGAAGTCTCTGACTTCGTCGTAATTAAATGGTAGACTCTGTCTGCCAAGCTTAGGTGAAGTCTCCGACATAGCAGAACTGCGGGAATAAATAGGTTGATCAGTTATCTTCTCTGATTTCCTGATTGTTTTGTCTCGGCATATTATTAGGATTATTCGGATCGATAACAAAGAAATACGTCGCAACGACAATGGATAGAATTATAACAGCCCTTAAAATATCCCATTTAAGCATTTTATTTTCTTCTTTTTTAATTAGCTTAAAAATTATCATGCCTAATAAGCCAAAGGGAATCGAGCTTATTCCAATTATAAGCATATTTCTTGATCCCGGAAAATGCCGAAGTGCAAAAAGAATCCCTGTTAAACAGACAGCAAATGAAATATATGTGAGCTTATGCAGAAAAACCACTATTCCATTATATCCTTCATTTACGACAAATGCCATAAGAAAGTATAATATTGACAACAGAGCTGCTGAAATCATCAGCAATGGAGACCCTATTGCCGGATTGATTTCAGACAATGATATTCCTGCAATTAATGCCAGTCCAAAAATTATTTCAATTTTAAACTGATAGGGCTTTAGTTTCGCCATGCTTTTCCCTATAATAGAATTAGTTGGATTGTTTTCGAAAAACATATCTTAATAGTTTTTATTATTAGCTTTGTAATTAAAATGCTGATTATTCTTTTATTTGACAAACCTATATAAATTTTCTAAAATATTAATAGACCTTATGAAATGCCCATGATAAAAATTTATCACAAACCGATATGATTATTAGGGCTCCCGATAGCTATCGGGACCA
>JBDRPR010000150.1:0-17202 GCA_043826845.1 Bacteroidota bacterium | reverse complement strand
ACCAACCATCCAGCACGCTGAAATGCAATGCTCCGTTTAATACTGCTTTCATACCGCTGGTTCCTGATGCTTCCAAAGGTCTTGTTGGTGTATTTAACCATATATCAACTCCCTGAACAAGTTTTCGGGCAAGTTCAATATCGTAATTTTCAAGGAAAATAATTTTTCCCAGAAACTCATGACTCTTTGATATTTCAACAATATTTTTAATCAAATCCTGCCCTGCTTTATCATTAGGATGAGCTTTCCCTGCATATAACAATTGTACCGGTCTTTCTTTGTTGTTTAAAATCTCAGACAGTCTGTCAAGATTACTGAATAACAGATGTGCTCTCTTATAAGTGGCAAATCTTCTTGCAAAACCAATTGTCAATGTGTCTTCGTTGATATTGTTGATTACCTTAATTGTATTTTTCGGATTTTCATATCTTCTTATCCAATGTTCATGTACTCTTTTCTTAACATATTCAACAAGTTTTCGTCTTTGATTTTGTCTGATTTTCCATATATCTTCATCATCAACATCATATATTTTTGCCCATATAGATTTATCTGACATATCATCAATAAATTTATTACCAAAAACATCTTCATGTAGTCTTTTCCATGCTTTTGCTGTCCATGTGGCATAATGAACACCGTTTGTAACATGGCCAATATGAGATTCTTCAGGATAGAAACCGTCCCAGAGTTTGTTAAACATTTTCTTGGTCACTTCACCATGAAGCCAACTTACCCCGTTTATTTCCTGTGACAGGTTTGCTGCAAGATAACTCATTGAAAATTTAATGTCGGTTGCATTTGCTTTTCCCATATTCATCAAGTCTTCCCATGATATTTTCAACCTTGAAGGATAGTGAGCCATGTATGTTCGCATCAGATTTTCCTCAAAAGTATCATGCCCTGCAGGGACAGGGGTATGCGTTGTGAACAATGTTGATGCTTTTATTATTTCAAGTGCTTCTGTAAAAGTAAGATTTCTCTTGGTTCGCAAAACCCGAAGTCTTTCTAATCCTATAAAAGCTGCATGACCTTCGTTGCAATGATATAAATCAGGCTTTATTTCAAGTAAATTAATTACCCTTATTCCTCCGATTCCTAATAACATTTCCTGCTTTAGTCTGTTTTCACTGTCACCTCCATAGAGTTGATGTGTGATTGATCTGTCCTGCTCGATGTTTTCATCAAAGTCAGTGTCAAGAAGATATAAAATATTTCTGCCGACTTTTACTTCCCAAACCCGAGCATGAACGGTTCTTCCCGGAAATAGTATTGAAACAATTAACCAGTCACCATCTTTCTTTTTTAATGGAGAAACTGGCAAATGGCTAAATTTCTGCGGTTCGTAAGTAGCTTGTTGTTCTCCTGCAATTGTAAGTGTTTGTTTAAAATACCCGTATCTGTATAAAAGACCAAATCCAATCATATCGACATTTGAATCACTGGCTTCTTTCATATAGTCACCGGCAAGAATTCCCAAGCCTCCGCTAAATATTTTCAGATTGTCGTGAAACCCAAATTCCATACTGAAATAAGCTACTTTTGGAGAAGTCTGGTTTTCTTTTTCCTTCATGTAATCTTTATATTCCTTATATACACTTTCATATTTATTTACAAAATTTTTATCTTTTGCAAGTTCATCAAAACGATTGATGGAAACATCTTCAAGTAAAGCAATTGGATTATATCGCTTTTCTCTCCATAGATCAACATTAATAAGTTTGAATAGCTCAATAGCTCTATAATTCCACGTCCACCAGATATTCCCTGCTATTTCAGTCAGGCCGGTGAATTTTTCAGGAAGAGCAGAATGTATTAAAATTCTTTTCCAAGCAGGCTTGTCAAATTCTGATTTTAAAACCCTTGGAGATGATTCAACTGGCAACAGATCGGCATATTTCTCTTTTCTTTCAAGAAGTTTTTTAATAGCAATCGAATATGCCTTGCGATAATTGTCGATAAGGTTTTTCCATAATGCTATTCTTGATATTTCGAAGGCTTCCTGTTTTATTCTTGATTTTTCATTTATGTCTTTGGTTGAACATGAAATAATTTTGTCAACAATTCCTTTTACTACATCTTCATTATTGCTTTCACCTCTGAATAATACGACAACAGCGTCCTTCTTTTCATGCATTTCGGTATTTACCCATTTGCCAAACCCTGCAAGTGTAGTTGTAATTGTTGGTACATGAAACGCAAGACTTTCCAGTGGTGTATATCCCCATGGTTCATAATAGGATGCAAAAACTGTCAAATCCATTCCAATCAGGAGGTCATAATATTTCATATCGAAAATTCCATCATTCCCATTTAAATAAGATGGAACAAAAATGACCTTAACTTTATTTTCCTTCCGGTTATCAAGATTCCATTTCTTTAATTGATTTAAAATCGGATCAAGTTCTGCATCGTGGAGGTTATGAGTAAGAATACGGTTGTCGAAATTTTCATCCGAATGACATTTTGCAATATTATTTAACATAACTTTTCTTGGACCGTAATTATTTGCCGGAATCATTAAAAAAGCAACAATATCACGTTTTAGGTCTGGAGAATTGTTAAGATTTCCCAAAGCATCAATAAAAAGATCAATCCCTTTATTTTTATACTCATATCTGCCTGATGTCGCAATAAATATGGAGTCATCAGATGTTTCCTGATCTAAGAGAATATTAGCTATCTGTGTCAGTTTTTTATTAGCTTTCATTCTTTTTTCTTCAAAATGTTCGTTTTCAGGAATAAACGTGTCTTCAAAACCATTGGGTGTGACAATATCAACCGCTTTCTCGAGAAATTGAATACATTCTTTTGCTGTAATATCACTTACTGTTGTAAAAGCGTCAGCATATTTTGCACTGATCTTTTCGAGTGATTGTTTTGAAATTACATTAAATTCACGGGCCATCAAATCACCATTGTATTCATTAAGTTTATCATATAAAGGCCACCCGTTACCCGCGAGACATCTGCCAATTACTGTAGCATGTGTAGTGAAGCAGGTTGCAACAATCGGAAATGAATCATTCAGGTATAAGGCTCCTGTTCCAGTCATCCATTCGTGGAACTGAGCAACAACGTTTTCCCTAATAGAAAGATAATAGCGGCAATAGCTTTCTATTACCTTTCCGGCTGCATAGCCAAAAAGTGCAGGTTCAACATAATCCCACTGCCCTTGTAATGAATCCAGTTTATATTCTTCCCAGAATTTTGAAAAAACCTGATCTCTTTGAGATATATATGGAGTAAAATCCACAATGACAACTAGTGGAGATGAAACAATGTTCCATCTGCCAACTCTGATTCTGATGCCTTCAGTTAAGGCATACTCACGCCATGATCTGAGCAAATCAATATCTTCAACAAACTCAGAATTTTCTTTTTCATCTCTCCAGACATCAGGACCGATTAATATGAAATTATCCTGCATCTCATTTTCTAAAGTAACAGCTTTTGTTGAAATAACTGTATGAATACCACCAACTTTATTGCATACTTCCCAACTGACTTCAAAAAGATAATCAGGTTTTAATAAATTGTTTGGCATAGTGTATTATTATATATTTTTTTACAAACCTAAATAAATTTTATAAATTAAACATATCTGCAGATAATATTATTTAGATTTGTCCTGTTCAAAAAGTTTAAAAAGGATAAACTTTTTGCCTTATAAATGAAATTTGAAAATAACTTAGCAAATATACTCAAATACCAAGACAGAAAAGCACAGTTGACATAAATTTAATGAAGAATTATTATTAACATAATATTCTTATTGCTTTATTTTTGCAGGTTAATTAAAACCTGATTATTTTCACGACTTAATTTTTTTATTTATTATTGATGGAAAAGAAGAAAATTCTGATATATGGATATGGTAATCCTGGAAGAATGGATGACGGGCTTGGAAATGAATTTGTTAATTTATGCGAACAACATCTCAAAGAGTTTAATGAATTTATTCAGATTGAAACCGATAGTAATTATCAATTAAATATAGAAGATGCTGAAATAATCTCACAATATGATTTTGTTTTCTTTACTGATGCGTCTCAGGAAAATATTGAAAATTACAGCTTTACAAAAGTTGACCCTGACAAAGCTCAGATAGAATTTACTATGCATGCTGTTTCAGTGTCATATATTGTACATATTGCCCGGACAATTTATGATAAAATCCCTAAAGCATACCTGATTCATATAAAAGGTTATGAGTGGGAATTTCAGGAAGGTATAACCATGAGAGCATCAGAAAACCTGAATAAAGCTTTTATGTTTTTTAAAAAGATTTTAAAAGATTTAAATTCAGTTGATAAATATATCAGTTAATCTTGATTTGTACGAAGCCTTCGTACAAAAGGATTTTATTACATTTGGAAATGAATATTTTAGATGTTCCATATGATTAAAAATAAACATATAAACAGATGAAAGTTAAAAGATTTGGCGTTTCCCTTGAAGATGATATTTTACAGATTCTTGATGAATTTGTGAAGGATAAACAATTTCCAAACCGTTCACAGGCAATCAGGCACTTGATTAGGAAAAATTCCATTGAAGATGAATGTACAGAAAATGAAGTGGTTGCAGGAGCAATTGTATTGGTCTATGATCATCATAGGCGTGAACTGCAATCAAAATCTACAACTGTACAGCATGATTACCATGATTTGATATTATCAGTACAACATGTACATATTGACCATCATAACTGTTTGGAAACAATTGCAGTTAAAGGTAATGCCAGAAAATTATATGATCTTGCAGATAAGTTGGTTGCGCTTAAAGGTGTAAAACACGGAAAGTTAGTAATATCAAGTATGAAATAACTTTAGGTTATAATTTTTGTTCGTTTAAATTGTCATTTTCAATAAGACCATTATACCCAATTCGATATCCTTTTGAATTGTAGTTTGTTTTAATGATATTTTTCCCTTCACATGCAGAAATTCCTGTCCATTTACAATTTTCACAATGTTTAAGTCCGTTGATTTGAACAGCCCAACATTCATCTGTGGATAGTTTTTTTGTATCGATATGTTTCATGTATTGTGGATTTAAAATTTGTTTTATACTTAACCTGCAACATTCTTATTTATTCACACTTCCAATTTTGCTTTCAATAGAAGCAATTTTTCCGGTCAGCCTGTTACTTGTATTTTTTCTGATATCCAGTTTAATGGATGAATAAATTCTTTCTGAATCTTTCTCCAGAATATCGTGAGCTTTTTGTATTATCAGCAGAGCATCGCTAAGATTTTCGGTCTCAACAATTGTTCCCATTGCTGTTAATTTATAATCAGAACAATTATCCCTGATCATTTCAATTACTTTACTTACATAGTTGCTCACACTTGATCCTTTATCCGTAGGAAACATTGCAAATTCCAATAATACTGACATATTCTTTATTTTTAAATTGTTAACCGATAAAACTCAAATAAAGTATTAAAATGTAAAGTTACTTAATATACTCTTATGTTGTATTTGATACTATAACTATCGGATGCTAAAGAGACCTGAATAAAGTATCTGATATGATAGCTGAGAAAAATGACATCATTTATTATCAGATATTTAAAATTTTTATAATTTTTCCTCTGTAATTTACTGTTTATTTTATTGGTCAGAGGTTTACCTGACCAATTGGGCAGGTTTACCTGACCTCACTGATAGAATTCGGGAGGACAGGGAACATATATAAATTTTCATTAAGTTTGTATATATTTTAGAAAATTTATATAGGTTTGTGATATATAAACGATAAAATCACCTTTGGGTGTGTTTAGCGTTATGGTGAGTGCTATTTTGATATAAACTATAGTATGAAAAATATTCAATTTCTTACTCCAATTCAAAGATTCATAAGAACCGAAAGCCTTAGTGGAATTTTGCTTTTTGCTGCTGCAATAATAGCTGTGGTGGTTTCCAATCTACCGCTTCACGATCTTTGCAATACGATAATTCATTATAATATTGGCATTAAAACTGAGCATTTTGAACTTATTAAACCATTGATTCTTTGGATCAATGATGGACTGATGGCCATTTTCTTTTTTTTAATTGGCCTTGAGATCAAAAGAGAAATTTTGCTTGGAGAATTAAACTCGTTAAAAAAAGCATCGTTACCAATTTTTGCGGCTATAGGAGGTATGGTCGTACCCATGATAATGTATATGGTCATAAATCAGAACCCTGAAACTTCACACGGCTGGGGAATATCTATGGCAACAGATATTGCATTCACACTGGCAATTTTGAATCTATTGGGAAAACATGTGCCAATAGGCCTGAAAATATTTCTAACGGCTTTTGCAATTATTGACGATCTGGGTGCAGTACTAGTAATTGCAATATTCTACACATCAGAAATTAATTGGATATTAATATTTTATGCAGGAATACTGCTTGCTGCGCTTTATTTATTATCGTTCTTTAGAATCCATAACAAGTTTCTATTGTTAATTTTTGGAATCGCAATCTGGTTTCTATTCCTGAAATCAGGAATTCACCCTACTATAGCAGGGATCCTTACTGCATTTGCTGTTCCCATAAGGCAACGAATAAATGAATTCGAATACTCGGAAAAACTGTGTAAAATAACAGAAAATTTAACAGCTTCAACAAACACAAACAAGCACCCAGTTCTGTCAAAAAAACAAATAGAAGAAATAGATCAACTTGAAAACCTGACAAATAAAGTGCAATCTCCTTTGCAACAATTGGAACACAGACTGCACAAATGGGTTGCATTTCTTATAATGCCCGTTTTTGCTTTTGCAAATGCAGGTGTCCATTTTAGTAGTGAAATGTCTATCGACCTGTCGCTTGTTTTGACAATAATAATCTCTCTGTTCTTAGGCAAAACGATCGGAGTATTTCTGTTTTCTTTTATCAGTATTAAAATGAAAATAGCAGCTTTGCCCGAAAACATTAATTTCAAACTAATCCTGGGGGCCGCTGTTTTATCTGGTGTTGGATTTACTATGTCCCTATTTATTGGCAATCTGGCATTCTATGATGAAATTTTGTTCATCAACTCTGCAAAAATTGGGATTATATCAGGCTCATTGATATCTGGGATAATAGGATTTATAATAATAAAATTTGGATTAAAACAGCACTTAACAAAAAATAAACGCCATTAAAACTGGCGTTTATTTAAACCGTTAGCAGCAAGGGAATAGAGCGCCTTGAAAAAAATTGGTAACTTTGGATTTTAAACTTAAAAATATAAATTATGGACAATTCAAAAAAGGGTAAATGCCCAGTAATGCATGGTGCAAATACGGACACCAATAGTTCCGTAATGAGTTGGTGGCCTAATGCTCTAAACTTAGATATTTTACACCAACACGACACAAAGACCAATCCTCTTGGTCAAACCTTCAATTATAGAGAGGAGTTTAAAAAACTTGATTTAGAGGCAGTAAAAAAAGACCTCATAAAGCTAATGACAGAAAGTCAAGAATGGTGGCCTGCCGATTGGGGGCATTATGGAGGTTTGATGATTCGAATGGCATGGCACAGTGCAGGAACATATCGTACTGCCGATGGCCGTGGAGGTAGCAATACAGGTAATCAGCGATTTGCACCACTAAACAGTTGGCCTGACAATGTTAATCTTGACAAAGCTCGTCGATTATTATGGCCTATCAAGAAAAAGTACGGCAATAGACTTTCGTGGGCAGATTTAATGATTCTGGCAGGAAATATGGCTTATGAATCAATGGGATTTAAAACTTTTGGTTTTGGAGGCGGTCGTGAAGATATTTGGCATCCTGAGAAAGATATTTATTGGGGAGCAGAAAAAGACTGGTTAGGAAAAGATAGATATTCAGATAAATCTGATGAAGCATCGCTTGAAAACCCATTGGCAGCTGTTCAAATGGGATTAATTTATGTAAATCCCGAAGGTGTTGACGGTAAACCAGACCCGTTAAAAACAGCACAGGCAATGCGAGTTACATTTGAAAGAATGGCAATGAAAGATGAAGAAACGGTTGCATTAACAGCAGGCGGACATACGGTAGGTAAAGCACATGGAAACGGAGATGCGTCGCAACTTGGAGCTGACCCTGAAACTGCTGATGTTGAAGAACAAGGTTTTGGTTGGAAAAATCCAAAAGGTAAAGGTAATGCTGAAGATACTGTAACAAGCGGTATTGAAGGTGCTTGGACTACAACTCCTGATAAATGGAATCATACGTATTTTCATTTGTTGCTTAATTATGAATGGGAAATTAGGAAAAGTCCAGCAGGAGCTTCACAATGGGAACCAGTAAACATTAAAGAGGAAGACAAACCATTTGATGCTCATGTTCCTAATGTTCGCAGAAATCCTATGATGACAGATGCTGATATGGCTTTGAAAATTGACCCTGGATATAGAAAAATATCAGAACGTTTTTACAAAGACCCTGAGTATTTTAAAGAAGTATTTGCTAAGGCATGGTTTAAACTCACGCACCGCGATTTAGGACCCAAAAGCCGATACATAGGTGCAGATGTTCCAACAGAAGATTTAATTTGGCAAGACCCTATTCCATCAGTAGACTACACACTTTCAAAATCCGAAATAGAAGATTTAAAAACAAAACTTCTGAATTGCGGATTAACTCCAACTGAACTTATAAATACAGCTTGGGATAGTGCAAGAACTTTCAGAGGTTCTGATTTTAGAGGTGGAGCAAATGGAGCAAGAATTCGGCTTGCCCCACAAAAAGATTGGGAAGGAAACGAACCTGAACGCCTTGATAAAGTTTTAAACAAGCTTGCTGAAATTCAAGCAGGACTAAGCAAAAAAGTAAGTATTGCCGATTTAATTGTTTTAGGAGGAAGTGCTGCTATTGAAAAGTCAGCTCAAAATGCAGGTGTAAATATAAAAGTTCCATTTTCGCCTGGTCGTGGAGATGCAACATCTGAAATGACTGATGCTGATTCTTTTTCTGTACTTGAACCTGTACACGATGGTTTTAGAAACTGGCAGAAAAAAAATTATGCTGTTAAAGCAGAAGAAATGCTTCTTGATAGGACTCAATTAATGGGATTAACCGCACCTGAAATGACTGTTTTAATTGGTGGAATGCGTGTGTTAGGAACAAATTACGGAGGAACAAAACATGGCGTATTTACAGACAAAGAAGGGGTTTTAAGCAATGACTTTTTTGTTAATCTTACCGACATGAGTTTCGTATGGGAACCTGTTTCTGACAACTTTTACAATATTAGAGAAAGAAAAACCAGAAAAATTAAGTGGACAGCAACAAGAGTTGATTTAGTTTTTGGCTCTAACTCAATATTACGTGCTTATGCCGAAGTTTATGCACAAGACGACAATAAGGAGAAATTTGTAAATGACTTTGTTAAAGCATGGGTAAAAGTTATGAATGCAGACCGCTTTGATGTAGTGAAATAACCCCAGCTGCTAATCGAGAGGGTGGAGGTACGAAAATTTTTCGTATCTTGCCCTACTCGATTATAGGCTATAATAAAAAAAAACATAGAACATGAAAAAACACCTTTTACTTTTTATTCTACTAATTAGTATATCTGCTGTACATGCACAGTGGTTTATTCAGAATGGTGGTATAAATATCGGACAAATTCGTGATTCATATTTTTTAAATGAAAATACTGGCTGGTTACTTGTTGATGGCAATAAAACGTATTTAACAAGTGATGGAGGTGATACATGGAATTGTATTGATACAATGTCTTGCTTCATTGATGAAATATTTTTTGTTGACATATTAAATGGTTGGGGAACTGGTGGTAACAAGATAATTAATACTCAAGACGGAGGTCATTCATGGTCAATACAGTATGAAAATATTGATAGTATTTTCTATCAACAATATCGGGATGTTTTTTTTACTGACTTAAACCATGGTTGGGTTGTTGGTTATGATACTGTTCTAATAACAACAAATGGAGGTAATCTCTGGCAACCCGTAAAAATTGATTTATGGTTACCTTGGTCAGTATTTTTTCTTGACCAAAACATTGGATGGATTGCAGGAGACGATGGAAAAATAATAAAAACTACTGATGGTGGGAACACATGGATAAACAAACCAACCAGTTCAAGCGGCGAATTTCACGATATCACTTTTACAGATCAGAACAATGGGTGGATTGCAGGGACAGAATGGATTAGTGGATGGCAAAGCATTGTTCTTAAAACTTCAGATGGTGGAGAAAACTGGAATTATACTTTATTACCAGGTGCACAGACTTTATATTCTGTGTCGTTCTCGGACTCTCTTAATGGTTGGATGTGTGGTTCGTATGGTACCTTATGGCACACACAAAATGGTGGCAACACATGGGAATTGCAAACAACACCAACAAGTAATTATTTGTATACAATAAATTTTGTTAATCAAAATACAGGATGGGCAACAGGTATGTATGGTACAATAATGAAAACAAATAATGGAGGTATTGTTGGACTTGACCAAGATATTACGACTAATATGAATGATATTGAGGTTTTTCCAAACCCTGCTTCATATCAAATTTATTTTGAAACATCAGAGAATTTAATTAGGGTTGAATTATATAACATTACAGGTGAAAATGTTTGGAATGAGAAATTATGTTCTGAAAACACTATTAATATTAGTAATTTAGTAAAAGGTGTTTATTTGATTAAATTATACAGTGAGAATAATGTAAGGATTAAGAAAATAATTAAAGAATAAGAATTACAGCCTATAACAAAGGCTATACCCAATAAGGGTTTTAGACTGGAGTATATAAAATTAAAACACATTGTAAGACACTCATACTTAGCAGTATATTAATTTAAAATTACGGAAGAAGATTTTTATTTATATATTCACTTTATATCATCTTCTACTTTTTGAAATAGCATAAGTTTTTGAAAGATGAAATTTTCTGATCTTATATTTTTATCTTTGAGCGTTAAATAAACATTCTTTTATTGAAATTTGATCTTTTATACCAGGACAGTGAAACACACGCTCGTGCAGGAGATATACATACAGATCATGGTGTAATAGAAACACCTGTTTTTATGCCGGTGGGAACATCAGGAACAGTGAAAGCAGTACATCAAAGAGAATTGAAGGATGATATTAAAGCTCAGATAATTCTTGGAAATACTTATCACCTGTATTTAAGACCAGGGATGGATGTAATAAGAGAAGCCGGGGGATTGCATAAATTTATCAACTGGGAAAAACCTATATTGACTGACAGTGGCGGATATCAGGTTTTTTCATTATCAGCAAACAGGAAATTATCAGAAGAAGGAGCAAAATTCCAATCTCATATTGATGGATCAGGACACAACTTTACACCGGAAAGTGTCATTGAAATTCAAAGAATTATAGGATCAGACATTATGATGGCATTTGATGAATGCCCTCCTTATCCTTGTGATTACAAATATGTTGAAAAATCAATGGCACTGACTCATTCATGGCTGGATAGATGTTTATGGAAGGTAAATGAAACAACTCCTTTATATGGTTATGAACAGACATTATTTCCAATTGTTCAGGGTGGGGTTTATGCTGATTTGCGAAAAATATCTGCTGAGTATGTAGCTTTAAAAAATTGTGATGGAAATGCCATTGGAGGTTTGTCGGTTGGTGAACCGGTAGAAATTATGTATCAGATGATTGATATTACCAATTCAATTCTTCCTATTGAAAAACCAAGATATTTAATGGGAGTGGGGACTCCCGAAAATATTCTTGAAGCAATATCTCGTGGAGTAGATATGTTTGATTGCGTTATGCCCACAAGGAACGGGAGGAATGGAATGTTATTCACTGCAAATGGAATAATTAATATTAAAAATAAAAAATGGCAATATAATTTTGAACCTGTTGACTCAGATGAATATTCTTTTGTTGACACACAATATTCAAGAGCATATTTACGTCATTTGTTTGTTTCGAAAGAAATACTGGGGGCTCAGATTGCAAGCATTCATAATCTTGCTTTTTATCAATGGCTTGTAAGGGAAGCAAGAAGACATATCCTTAACGGAGATTTTTATAAATGGAAAGAAAAAACAGTGAAGAAAGTTTCACAAAGATTGTAAAACAATGTTGAAAAAAATAGATATATATATCATTAAAAAATTTCTGGGAACTTTTTTCTTTTCCATATTATTGATTATAAGCATAGCTATTGTTTTTGACGTTTCCGAACATATTGATGATTTTATTGAAAAAGATGCTCCACTTGATGCTATTTTATTTGAGCATTACCTAACTTTCATCCCATATTTTGTAAACTTATTCAGCTATTTGTTTGTATTTATTTCCGTAATTTTTTTTACTTCCAAGATGGCTGCAAATTCAGAAATTATTGCAATTTTAAGCAGTGGAGTTAGTTTTAGACGCTTTTTATGGCCATATTTCCTTTCTGCTCTTTTTCTTGCAGTATTTTCATTTTTCCTGACAACGTACATTATCCCACCGGCAAATGAAGTCAGGTTAAATTTTGAGAATACATACATCAGGAACAAATTCAGGAATTTTGATAAAAACATCCATAAACAGATTGAGCCCGGAATCTTTGTATATCTGGATAATTACAATGTTGATTTTGATATAGGAAACAGGTTCACAATAGAAAAAATTAATAATAATAAATTGATATCCAAGACAATGGCAGACTTTGTGAAATGGGATTCTATTGAAAAAACATGGGAATTGAATAATTATGTTACAAGAGATATTCTTGAGGATAAAACAGAAGTGATTACAAAAGGCATTGTGTTGGACACTGTTATCAAAATGGAGCCTGAAGATTTTAAAAGAAGGGAAACAATTGTTGAAACGATGAATTTAACTGAATTAAACAAGTTTATTGACCAGCAGAAATTGCAAGGCTCAGAAAATGTAATAGCCTATGAAGTATATAGGTACAAATTATTTTCTTACCCTTTTTCCACTTTTATTTTGACATTAATTGGTGTATCACTTGCAATAAGAAAGGTAAGGGGAGGGTTGGGAATACATATTGGCTTTGGTCTTGCACTGAGTTTCGGATATATTGTTTTTATGCAGTTTTCTACAAATTTTGCCATAGGTGGAAATATGAATCCAATTTTAGCTGTTTGGTTACCGAATATTCTTTTCACAATCATCGGATTTTTCCTGTACAGATTTGCTCCGAAATAACACAAAAAATTAATAATTAAATATATAAATTGACATGTTGATAACATTTGAGGAAACGCTATTCTCTTTTGATTGAAGATTCATATTGTTTTATTAATTTTGCAGTCCTTTAATTCTTAAAACTTGATAATTAAGATATTCATTAAAATATTCATTATATGTCTTTAAAAAGAAAAACAATTGATTTGTTAAAGAGGCGGGAGGAAGTCTCTCTTGGAGGAGGTGAAGCTGCTATTGAAAAACAAAAGAATCTTGGGAAAAAAACAGCCCGTGAGCGAATTCTCGAAATTTGTGATAAAGATACTTTTCACGAATATGATATGTTTGTTGAGCATGAAGCCAGAGATTTTGATATGGATAAGAAAATTCTGCATGGTGACGGGGTCATTATTGGTACCGGAAAGGTTTATGGATATCCAATTTGCATTTATGCACAGGACTTTACAGTTGCTGGTGGATCTTTGGGACTTATGCATGCAAGAAAAATTACAAAAATTATGGATCACTCAATGAAAATGCGTGTTCCTTTAATTGGTATTAATGATTCAGGAGGAGCACGTGTTCAGGAAGGTGTAAACTCACTGGCCGGATATGGTGAAATATTTTTCAGAAATACACTTGCATCAGGGGTTATTCCACAGATATCTGTTATTCTTGGTCCTTGTGCAGGTGGTGCGGTTTATTCTCCTGCACTCACAGATTTTGTTTTTGTGGTAGATAAAATTTCTAAAATGTTTATTACAGGGCCTGAGGTAATTAAGACAGTTCTTGGGGAAGAAATATCTATGGAGGATCTTGGAGGTGCAAGAGTTCATAGTGAGATTACAGGAAATGCTCATTTTTTTGCAGAAAGTGAAACAGAATGCTTTAATCAGATAAAAGAATTAATTACATATATTCCTTGGAATAATGGACAGAAAGCTAAACCATTTAAACCAAAAGAGCCAAAACGAAACTTTAAAATTGAAGAGATTGTTCCAAGTGACCCCAAACAACCTTATGATGTAAGAGATGTTTTAAAAGCAATTACTGATGGATCAGATTTCTTTGAAGTACAGCAATTGTGGGCACAAAACATTGTAATCGGATTTGGTAGATTAAATGGTGAAACTGTAGGATTCGTTGCTAATCAGCCATTGGTTTTGGCTGGTGTTCTTGATGTGGATTCTTCTGATAAAGCAGCAAGATTTATACGTTTTTGCGATGCTTTCAACATTCCAATTGTGACATTGGTTGACCTACCTGGTTATTTACCTGGAGTGGATCAGGAACATGCCGGTGTTATCCGACACGGAGCAAAAGTTCTTTATGCTTATAGTGAGGCAACTGTACCTAAAATATCTGTTATATTAAGAAAAGCTTATGGAGGAGGTTATATTGCTATGAATTCCAGACATCTTAGAGCTGATTTTGTTTTTGCGTGGCCAGGTGCTGAAATAGCCGTAATGGGACCTGAAGGTGCTGCCAATATTATTTTCAGAAAGGAAATTATGGAAGCAGAAGATCCTGAAGATATGAGGAAAAAGAAAATAAAAGAGTATAAACTAAAATTTGCAAATCCTTATGTTGCTGCTGCAAAAGGATATGTTGATTCAGTAATTGAACCTGAAGAAACCCGAAAATTTTTAATTCATGCAATTGATGTGTCTGTTAATAAAACGGTTAAGCAACCAAGAAAAAAGCATGGTATCCCACCTTTTTAATATTTTATTAGGAATATTTGATATTGGATGAATTTTATGATTATTGAGCAAAAAAATCGTAGTTATGAATGGAGATAACAAGAAAAGAGCATTACTTTTAGAAGAAGGTAAATATTATACTTACTTTTCTTCGAAATTTGAAAAAAGAAAGAATTGGGTTAAACCAAACGACAAAGTCATCAAATCGGTTATACCAGGGACTATTATTAAATGTTCCGTTAAAGAAGGACAAAAAGTGAAGACCGGTGATGTACTTCTGATCCTTGAAGCAATGAAAATGCACAATAAAATATTATCCCCAATGAATGGTGTAATCGAAAAGGTTAGTGTAAAAACAGGAGATAAAATTCCAAAAAATGAATTAATGATAGAATTTGTATAATAGATATATAGCAGTTTTCTATTTATCCATCAATTCAGAGTAGTAAAAATAGTTTTTAAATTTATTATTAATCTGAGGATCTTCAGCGAAAAAACCATAAACTGATGATCCGCTTCCTGACATAGATGCGAACACAGCTCCATTTGAATACATAATTTCTTTTATTCTTGAAATTTCCGGATGGTGAATGAAAATGGTTTTTTCAAAATCATTTATTATATATCTCTTCCAGTCTTCTATGCCAATGTTTTTTATGTTGGATAGCCTGAATTCAGGTAACGCAGGTTTAACAGACTTATATGCAAATTTTGTATTAATTGAAATATTCGGATAAACTAAAACAAGATAATATCCTTTCAGACTAATGTTTGTTTTGCTAAAAAGATTCCCTTTTTCAAAAGCAAAACTGACTTTATTCTCAAGAAAAAAATTACAGTCACTACCTAGTAAATTACATAAATCTGACATGGTTTTTTTATCAATATTTAAGCAGAAAATTTCATTAAGTAACTTCAGAGTACTGACGGCATCAGAAGAACCGCCTCCCAAACCTGCACCCGTAGGGATAATTTTATGCAGGTGAATAGATATTTCAGGAATTTTATATCTTTCTTTAACAAGTTTATAGGCCTTATATACCAGATTGTTTTCATAGTTCGTTCCAACATCAATTCCCGTGTTTTTAAAACTGAATGATTCTGATGGAACAATCTCCAGAATATCTGAAAATTGTAAGGGAAAAAATATAGTTTCGATATTATGATATCCATCATTCCTCTTTGATAGAATATTTAAACCGATATTTATTTTAGAATTTGGGAATTTAAGCATTACTATTTTATTAAATTTTAACGCCAATTATACATATATCGTCAATCTGGTCATGTCCGTTGTTATCGGCATTAATCCACGAATTTATTGTCTGATATAATATTTCTTTTTGCTCATTCATAGATTTGTCATTAACGGAAACAAGCAATTTTTTAAAATTGGAATATTTAAATTTTTTATTGATTTCACCTCCGAATTGATCTGCAAATCCATCTGAAAATATATATATCTGATCATCTTTTTGTAATTCAATCACATTATTATGAAATGTGCCTGATTCAAATCCAATGAATTGCCCGATAGGTTTTTTATCTGCTTTAATTTCAATTATTTTTTTATCTCTTATAATATATAATGGATTATAAGCGCCTGCATATTCAATTCTATAATTTTTTAAATCAAGACTGCACAAAGCAATATCCATTCCGTCTCTTATTGAACTCTCTTCATATGTTTGACGAATAGTAGAATTGACAATTTCGGTAAGTTTATTTAATATTTCTGCAGGCTGCCTGAGAGCAAATTCATTTACTGCCCGATTTAGTCCATAATGACCAATAATACTAATAAATGCACCCGGAACCCCATGACCTGTACAATCAACAACTGCAAACAGTATTTTGTCATCTTTTTTTTCTACCCAGTAAAAGTCCCCCGAAACTATATCTTTTGGCAAATAAAGAATAAAGGACTGAGGGAGAAATTTTGTAAATAATTTGTTCTCGGGCAGAATGGATTCCTGAATTTTACTGGCATATTTTATACTGTTGGTAATGTCTTTATGTATCTGTTCAATCTTTTGTTTTTGTTCTGATAATAAGATATTAGCATTTTTTTTATGACGGTAACTCCTGTATATATACAGTGCAAAAATCAGAATGAGTGTAATCACTATTCCTAAAGCATATTGAAAAGTAGTTTTTTGTTTTACAATCGCATCTTTTTTAGTGATTTCAATATTTTTCAACTCAATTTCTTTTTGTTTTTTATCGTTTTCGTATTTAGCTTCCAACTCAGCCTGAAGTTGTATGCTCCTTTCAATGTTCAGACTATCTTTGGCATTGGTAAACAATTCGAGATATTCATAGGCTTTCTCATAATTCTTCATCATAAAATAGCT
>JBDRPR010000149.1:0-6229 GCA_043826845.1 Bacteroidota bacterium | reverse complement strand
GGCTATTTTCCTCCATTAAATGGATTTGATGATAGATATGAAGGAGTTGGAATCCCTTATAAATATGCACAATATAAGGCAGATAAACTGGAATTTGTTGTAGGAAATTTTTATGAGCAATTCGGAAACGGTATGATTTTACGGGCTTATGAGGAGAAAAATCTTGGTTATGATAACGCTTTTGAAGGTGTGAAAATAAAATACAATTTATATAATGGAATATATTTGAAAGCTTTAGTGGGAAGACAACGATTGTACTGGCAGACAAGTGATGGAGTTGTCAGGGGTGCTGATGCAGAGATATTACTGAATGAAACGTTTAGTAAATTTAAAGAAAGTAAAACTGTTGTTCTATTAGGGGGAAGCTTTGTAAGCAAATATCAGGAAGATTTCGATCCATTGTATAAAATGCCGCAAAATGTTGCTGCATATTCAGGAAGAATAAATCTGACATCGGGCAAAATAAATATTAATTCGGAGTATGCATATAAAATGAATGACCCTTCTGCTGATAACGGGAATATTTATAAACCCGGAAATGCTTTTATATTAAATGCAAGTTATTCTCAAAAAGGACTCGGTATATTACTTGGGGCAAAAAGAGTTGATAATATGAGCTTCAGAACTGATAGAAATGCAACTCTTGCAAATTTAAACATAAATTATATTCCCGATATCACCAAAGCAACAACATATATGCTTGCCACGATGTACCCTTACGCTACTCAATTAAACGGTGAGGCTGGATTACAGGCTGAAATCAATTATAAAATTCCAAAAAATTCGTTACTCGGTGGTGAAAACGGGCTGGGAGTTACTATTAATTATTCGGTGATTAATAGCATTGACAAAAAACAAATTAACGACACTGTCCCTATAGGGCAAAGTGGCACAGATGGCTATAAGTCTGATTTTTTTGCTATTGGGGATGAATTGTTTTTTCAGGACTTCAGCTTTGAACTCAATAAGAAAATCAATAAAAAACTGAAAGGGGTACTTAAGTATCAAAACCAAACATATAACAATGATATAATTCATGGCGCTGGAGATTGGCACGGAATCATTTATGCAAATATTATTATTGCTGATTTCAGCTATAAATTAACTGCTAAAAATGCAATTCGTCTGGAATGTCAGAGTTTATTTACAGAACAACAATTCGGAAATTGGATGTCTGGTTTGATAGAATTTTCAATTCCCAAATGGTTTTTTACAATTATAGATCAATATAATTATGGAAATCCTGATGAAAACCTTCAGGTTCATTACCCCAATTTTTCTGTTGGTTATACGAAAGGAGCAAATAGAATACAAATTGGTTACGGTAAACAAAGACAAGGAGTGATGTGCATTGGTGGAGTGTGCAGGAATGTTCCTGCAGCAAATGGATTAGTATTAACGGTTTCAAGTAGTTTTTAAAATGAAAAATATTGGTTTAATCATAATCGTGATAATATTTATTCTATCATGTGATAAGGTAGAAAAACCCTATGCAGAAGAAGGGGTTTGGATTAGCACTGGAAAAAAAGTTCTTATTGAAGAATTTACAGGGTTTAAATGCGGAAATTGTCCTTCGGCACATGAAATTATAAAAACATTGTCTGAAAAATATGGTGATCAGGTCATTCCGGTCGCAATTCATGTTGGATGGTATGCAGATACGATTGTTTCCGGTGATCCAAATTTTAAAACTGGTATAGGTGATACATTAAATAATAAGTTTAAAGCAGAAGACAACGGTTTACCGGTTGGAATGATCAATCGTTTTAAAACAGATAACAATTATTTGATCAGTCCTGGTTCATGGGCATCAGTGATTGATTCTGCACTAAGGAGTTATCCAAAGGCAAATATTATTATTGAGAATCAGTACGACACAGTTACAAGAGTTTTAACAACTACAATAAGTACAGAAGTTCTTCAAAAACTGAACGGGGAAATATATCTGGTTGCCTATATTCTGGAGGACAGCATTGTCGGAAAACAGTTAACTTACACTCCTTCTAACGAATGGATCCCGGATTATATGCACAGGCATGTATTACGTGGTCATATTAATGGTATTTGGGGAGAAAAAGTTGCAGAAGGAGAAACTCCGATTGGTAACACATTTGAAAAGCAATATACATCTACTTTAGATGACGATTGGAATCAAAAAAAATGTCATATTGTTGCCTATATATATATCAGGGAGACACTTGAAATTATTCAGGCTGAAACCAAATATGTGATTGAATAATATGTGTTTTAAATATTTTCTTATAATATCATTTTTTTTATGTTCTGTTTTCTCTTTTGCTCAAAGGAAAGATCACGGTTTTAAATCAGGTATTACTGCCGGAGTTGTTTTCAGTCAGGTTGATGGAGATTCTTTTTCAGGTTATCAGAAATTAGGATTACAGTGTGGGATTTTTTCAAAATATATTATCAATGACAAATTTAACAGTCATGTCGAAATAAAATATATTCAGAAAGGAAGTAAAAGAGTCAACCCAAAAAACGGAGTTTTTTTTGATTTTAAATTGGATTATATAGATATCCCATTAATGGTTATCTATTATATAAATAAGATTACTTTTCTTGATGGAGGATTAGGAATAGCATACCTCTTCAATGCAAAAGTAGACCCTGACGCTGGTGGGTTTGCTGATGCTTTTGAGATTTATGAGGGCTTAAAAAAATATGAATTTTCATTAATTCTTGGTGGTGGATATTATTTCTCAGACAAATGGATGGTCAATGCCCGTTACTCATATTCAATCCTCCCTTTTCTGCCACATCCGGGGGGGCAGATGTATTACACCGATATGGGCTGCTATAATAATCTGGTGGGAGCAACATTAAATTATATTTTTTAATGAATAAAAGTAAAAGAAATATCCTCGTTGCTATTTCAGGTGCCAGTGGTTCAATATATGCAAAGATATTGCTTGAAAAAATAGAAACTCTCAAAGATCAGATCGAAAATATTTCTGTTGTTTTCAGTGAAAATGCAAAGAAAATCTGGCAATCTGAAATAGGAGATGAATCATATAATAAATACCCCTGTACATTTTATGAAAACAATGATTTTTCTGCTCCATTTGCCAGTGGAAGCAGCAAATATAAAACTATGATAATTTGTCCGGCTTCTATGGGAATTGTTGGACGAATTGCCAACGGATATTCCAACGATCTTATTTCAAGAGCAGCCGATGTCATGCTTAAAGAAAACCGACAATTGATTTTAGTTCCGAGAGAAACACCATTCAGCCTGATTCATATTGAGAACATGCGTAAAATTATTCTTGCAGGAGGTCAGATATGCCCAGCCAATCCATCCTTTTATAACCACCCGAAGAATATAAACGAGCTTGTTACTACAGTTATAGACAGGGTTTTGGATTTAGCCGGATTTCAAATAGAGACTTTTCGATGGGGAAATGATTTGTGATTTAAGATGCCACAGCTAGTGCAGCAATACTTATTTTAATATTACATTTTTCTTTTAATACTTGTGCGCAAGCTTCTATAGTTGCCCCTGTAGTAATGACATCATCAACAATCAGAACATGTTTGTTCTCAAATTTTTTATAATCTTTTATTCCAAAAATTGACTCAACATTTTTCCATCTTTCCATGCGGTTCTTTTTTGTTTGTGTTTCAGTCTGTACTTTTCTGAAAACCGACTTTGTATCTGCCTCTATGCCTAATATTTCTGCAATACCAAAGGCAATCCAATCACTCTGATTGTATCCTCGTTTTTTCTCTTTTTTTGGATGTAATGGAACTGGGATCACATAATCAACATCCTTTAAAAACTCTGAGTTTTTCAATTCATAACCAAGTTGTTTCCCCAAAGCATATCCGATTTCTTTTTTTCCGTGATATTTCAAGCGGTGGATCAGGTCCTGAAATTTACTTCCCTTTTTAAAATGATAAAATGCCGTAGCAATATTTATATCAATTTTTCCCCAAAACAATTGACTGATAGGGTTGTCTTTTTCGGTGTGAAAATTTGTTCTTGGTAATTCGAAAAGGCATTTTGTACAAATTATTTCTTCATTTTTAACAAGATGTGCACTACATGACATACATATTTTTGGATATAGCAGGTTAAAAAAACCGGTTAAAATATTTATCAGAAATTTCATAATATAATATTATGTTTTAATCATTAAATATACAGTGCAATATAATAAAATATCCAATCAAATTCCTGAGGAACCTGATTTTTTCTGGACAAATTTTCAACAAATCAATGGATAATAATAAATAAATTCTTAAATTTATCAAAATAAATTTTTTTGTTATGTCAATAAATTCTGTTTCTTCATCTTCATTTTCATTAGAAAACAGTTCTTTATTACCTCAGGAAGAAATGCTTGAAACTGGGAAAAAAACACAAAAACTTCTTATTGGAATACCTAAAGAGCTGGATGAAAACGAAAGCCGGATTGGGCTGACACCTCTTGCAGTGGAACAATTAGTATTAAGAGGTCATACTGTGATTCTTGAATCAGATGCAGGGAAAAAAACCAACTTTGAAAATACCGATTATTCAGAAATAGGGGCCACTATTACTAACAATAAAGCAGATGTTTTTAATTGTGACATCATTTTGAAGGTATCGCCATTAATAGATTCAGAAATTGAAATGTTAAAGGGCAATCAGATTCTGTTTACAACTCTTCATATGGCCTTACAGGATCAGGAATATTTTACAAAACTAATTCAAAAAAAGATTACAGCATTTGCTTTTGAGTATTTAAAAGATGAGTATGATAGTTTTCCGGTTGTACGAGCGATGTCTGAAATTTCAGGGAGTACTGCGATATTGATTGCAGCAGAATATCTCACAAATGTGCATAAGGGAAAAGGAGAAATGTTGGGCGGAATAACCGGTGTTAATTCTACGGAGGTTATTATTCTCGGAGCAGGAACTGCCGGAGAATTTGCAGCAAGAACTGCCATGGGATTGGGAGCAAATGTTAAGGTGTTTGACCAATCCTCATTTAAATTGAGAAGATTGCAAAATAATCTTGGACATCAACTGAATACTTCTATGATACAACCAAGACTCCTTGCGAAATTTTTTAAAACGGCTGATGTTGTAATAGGTGCAATCAGAAATAATGATGATTCAACTCAATATTTTGTTTCTGAAGATATTGTCAAAACAATGAAAAAAAATTCTGTAATCATTGATATTAGTATTGATCAGGGAGGATGCTTTGAATCATCAAGATTGACAACTCATAAAAATCCGACTTTCATAAAACATGGAGTAATTCATTATTGTGTGCCCAACATACCGTCAAGGGTTGCCAGAACTGCTTCCTATGCAATAAGCAATATTTTTTCTCCGTTGCTCATAAGGTTATCGGAATCCGGAGGGATAAGAAATATTGTAAAAGAAGATATTGGTGTTAGAAACGGACTATACATGTACAGTGGTATTCTTGTTAAATCTCAAATCGGGAATAGTTTTGACCTGCCTTATAAAGATATTAATTTGCTATTAGCTGCATTTTAGTATTAATTCACAACAATTTTTTCTATAAAAGATATATTGTCATCAGAAATATTCAGATAATATATACCAGGAGATAAAACATGTTCAGGAAACAGAATAATAAGTTTCCTCGAATTAACTTTATTATATGACAATTGTGGAAAAAAATTTCTTCCCAGTTGATCAGTAAATGATATTTTAATATCAGCGGGAAAATCAATTGAAAAATCAATAGTAACATGTTTACTTGACGGATTTGGGTAAACCGATACAGTAAAATCATCAGATGCATTGAAATTAATCCCGGAATTATCAATCAGTGAATCTTGATATATTACTGTTGTTTGCAATGTTGATTTAGTAACCGATAATACCGGAAGCCCCATTTGAGGCGATAACCATTTATACTCATTTTGAAATCGCGGAATTTTTATACCATATCCATAACTGTCGTAGAAAATTGTGTCTGAAATATAAACATCAGATTTTACTCTTAACGCACTAAAACTCCCATATGGAGTAATTACGGTTCCCCAACCATCAGCACAATTATATCTATTTACTGTTTGTCCATAATACCCAATATTTGGAATATTTATTCCAAATGAGGAAATGGATGAATCTGTGTTTCCAAAAACCAAAGGTAGTGTATAGTATAACTCAGGATTGTCATATTTCATGGGCATAGGTACGCTGTTAACTTTTGCTCCCAAACCAGTTCTGGAGTAATATGCT
>JBDRPR010000148.1:0-8788 GCA_043826845.1 Bacteroidota bacterium | reverse complement strand
GCTCCCGATGGCTATCGGGAGGTTTAGTCAATGGGTTATCGTTTTAGGTTTTTGACAACAGACCGGCGACTTTCAACCAAACCAGGCGCCCAACCCATAAACCAGTATCAAAAATGCGACAATTTACCCCGTTTCAAGTATAACTGCTCCATAGAATTATCACTTTTTCGTGAAAATTAGTGAAATTCGTGTCAATTTTATTTTTGCGTAACATGAGTTAATTATATTTAATAACTGATGTTACGCAAAAGCAATATAAAGAAGATTCCTCACTTTGTCGGAATGACATTGCATGTCTTTTACAGGAGGGAGAGGGTGGGCGTCCAAATAAATAATGTCTCGTCATGAAATAGGTTTACACCAAAAAGTGTAAAAATGGATAAAAAAAGTAAAGTTATTTTAGGATTATCGCATGGAAAAATAATCCAAAAATCAGGTAAGTATTTTTCAGATGAGGAAAAACATTTCATTATTCAAGAGTTACTATCTTCAAAATGTACCAAGAGAGATATTTGGGAGAAGTATACAGGACAAGAAGAAGAACATGGTCAGCTTCTTAGGTGGATGAGAAAATTAGGCTACGATACAGGAATTATTACAAGAAGGTCTAATTTTGTATCAAATCAAATTCAGATGAAGAAGAAAAAAGAGTTAGAAAATTCTACAGAATCGTTTGAAAACCTTCAGTTAAAAAAAAGAGTAGAAGAACTCGAAAAGCGATTAAAAGATGCAGAATTGAAGGCAATAGCCTTTTCAACAATGGTAGATATTGCTGAAAAAGAGTTTAATATTTCAATTAGAAAAAAGCTCAATACCAAACCATCGAAGAAATGAAAAATAATTTTTCACACATAGGATTAGCCAAATTATGTGGATGGTTTGGCGTTACCAGGCAGGCTTATTATCAAAATAGTTGGAAAGCTATAGATATTAGTATAGAAGAAGATTTGATACTTAAAGAAGTTCAAAAGATAAGAAAGAACCACCATAGAATGGGAACAAGAAAGCTTTATGACAAGCTACATGAATTTATGTTAGAGCATAAAATAAAGATGGGTAGAGATGCCTTATTTGATTTATTATCAGCTAATCATATGCTTGTAAGAAAACGTAAACGACGAATAACAACGACACAGTCATTTCATTGGTTAAGAAAGTATCCTAATTTAATACGTAATTTTATACCAAAAGCTCCAAATCAACTTTGGGTTAGCGATATAACTTACTGGGAAATTGAAGGAGGTCATGTTTATATCAGCTTTATTACAGATGCTTATTCTCATAAAATAGTTGGTTTCCATGTAGCAGAAACATTAGAAAGCGTAGAAACTATACAAGCATTGATAATGGCTCTCTCTGACTTAGGTTCAGAGAACCATTATCAACTTATACATCATTCTGATCGAGGAGTTCAATATTGTCATCATAAATATGTAAAGCTATTACAGGACAATGATATTAAAATCAGTATGACAGAAAATGGAGATCCTCTTGAGAACGCTATTGCAGAAAGAATTAATGGGATTATTAAAGAAGAATATTTACAAGATTATACAGTAAGAAATATTAAAGAAGCTAAGAAAGTATTAAACTTTGTAGTAAAACTTTATAATGAGGAACGACCTCATAACAGTATAAGTAATCATGTCCCTAATACAGTACATAAAGATAATAACATAAAAATTAAAAAATTATGGAAGAATTATTACAAAAAAATTCCTACTATTGTAAATCAATTACAGGATTAAATTATAAGTGTAAACTTATATCAGAATTTAAGTATTAACCTGTAAACTTTTTTTAGGACGAGTCAAAATAATTTATATTAAGAACAATTATCATAGACGCCCACCCTCTCCCTCATACATGCATCACAGACTATGTCATTCCGAATGGAACGTAGTGAAATGAGGAATCTTAAAAAATGTGGAAATGTTATTTTGCGTAACATCAGTTAAGTAACTATTGTTTCACATAATCGTTATATAAAACCTGTATTAAAAATGGATCATAAAACAATCTGAATTTATTACATTTGTCTCATTAATAAAAAATTATTTTATTAAAAATCAATATCATTATACACGCATTTAATTTTATTCATTTGAAATGCCCATGATAAAATATTTCACAAACCGTTCCGATAGCTATCGGAATGAGTAGAAGGCTCCCGATAGCTATCGGGACCATCTAACCCTATTAATAAAAAATAAAAAAATAAACAGATGAAAAAAACAAGTTTAATTTTAGTATTGCTGGTATCTTTTATTTATTCGTCATTTTCTCAAACAAATTTTAATTTAAATGACAACATTCCTGTTGATGAAGCTGTAAAAATCGGAAAACTTGACAATGGTTTAACCTATTACATCAGAAATAATCCAAAACCGGAAAAAAGAGCGGAATTTTTTCTTGTAGTTAATGCAGGATCAATTCTTGAAGATGATGATCAGGATGGATTGGCTCACTTTTGCGAGCACATGGCATTTAATGGTACTAAAAATTTTGAAAAACATAACATTATTGATTTTTTGCAGTCCATTGGAATGAAATTCGGACCCGAAATTAATGCTTTTACAAATCATGATGTCACCAACTATATGTTACAAAAAGTTCCGACAGATGTTCCCGAAAATGTAGATAAGGCACTACTTGTTTTATTTGATTGGGCGTCAAATGTTTCATATGAAGATGAAGAAATTGATAATGAACGAGGAGTTATTCATGAGGAATGGAGAGTCCGCAGAGGAGCTGACTTCAGAATGGGAATGGAAACAGATAAAATAATTTTCGAAGGTTCAAAATATGCAAAAAGAGATGTAATTGGCAATATTGATATTATTGATAAAGCGCCCTATGAAGCTTTTAAAAGATTTTACAAAGATTGGTACAGGCCGGACTTACAGGCAATTATTGCAATCGGAGATTTTGAGGTAAATGAAATGGAACAAAAAATTAAAACTCAATTTTCTAAAATCCCAAAAAGAGAACAGGAAAAAGAAAGGGGAGATTTTGAGATTCCCGATCATGATGGTTGTCGTATTGCTATAGCAAAAGATGCTGAAGCAACTTACTCAAGAGTTTCAGTTTCATATAAGCACGACATTGTAACTGAAAAAACAAAGCAATCCTATTTACGAGATGGATTAATTTCCAGACTTTTTACTGTATTACTTAATAACCGTTTGAAAGAATACACTCAGTCTCCGGATGCTCCTTTTTCATATGGTTATGCATATTATGGGAATTTAAGAAGGACAAAAGATAATTTTGGCACTTCTGTATTTGCAAGAAATAATGAAGTTGAAAATAGTATAAAACTTGTTTTGGAAGAACATAAAAGACTTCAGCAATTCGGATTTACTGAAAATGAATTCGAAAATGCTAAAAAAGAAGTATTAAAACAATATGAAAAAGCTGTAAAGGAAAAAGACAAAAATCTGTCATCATCATATACATGGACTTATTACAGTCATTTTTTAAGCCAAAATCCTATTCCTTCCATACAATTCAGTTATGATTTTGCAATGAAATTTATTCCTGAAATTAAACTCGTCGAAGTTAACAAACTGGCTCAGGAGTGGATTACAAAAGACAATCAAATAATTACAATTACTGGACCTGATAACACTGAAATTAAAATTCCGACAAAAGAAATTGTGCAGGAAATAATTTTAAAGGTTGAAAAAGCAGAAATTAAACCGTACTCAGATGTTATTCTCACAAAACCACTTATTAGTACAGAGCCGACAGGTTCAGTAGTCGAAAAACAATCATATAATGAAGAGTTAGGTATGCATGAATTATATCTAAAAAACGGGGCGAAAGTTTTAATTAAAAAAACTGATTTCAAAGAAGACGAGATTTTGTTCCGTTTTTACAGCCCAGGAGGTTCAAATTTATATAATGATACGGAATATTTGAACGTTACCAATTGCACAGGTATTGCAGATAAGAGCGGTTTGGGTAATTATAACAGTGTTGAATTATCAAAATTCCTTTCCGGAAAATTCATCAGATACAACTTATGGGTTGGTAATTTATATGATGAAATAAGCGGGAGCACAAGACCTCAGGATTTTGAAACCGCAATGCAAATGATATATGCACAATTTACTTCCCCTGTTTTTACCGAAGAAGGTTTTAATGTCTATCTGGATCAGCAAAAAACATGGCTCGAAAATCAGAAGCTTGATCCTGAACAGGCTTTGTGGGACTCAATCAGCCTAATAACTTACGATTATAATAAAAGATTTGAACCATTAACTATCGAAAAATTAAAAACTGTTGATTATAAACAAGCTGACATTTTTTATAAACAAAGATTTTCTGATGCTTCAAATTTCACATTTCTTTTTGTCGGAAACATTGATGTGGAAAAATTCAAAACGGTTATTGAAAAATATATAGGAGGCATTCCTTCTGAAAACAAAGCGGAAAACTGGAAAGATATCGGAATTCGCCCACATGATGGCGTAATAACAAAAACTATCGTGAAAGAAATGAAAGTTCCTAAAACTACATTTTACCTTTCATATAACAATGAATACAAGTATTCACTTGAAAATGACGTAAAATTCATGGCAATTCAGGATATTCTTGATGTCAGATACACTGAAACAATAAGAGAAGAACAGGGAGGAACATATGGCGTAAGTGTTTACGGAGACCTATATAAGTTTCCCTATGAAAATTTAAGCATGGATATCATGTTTGATACAGATCCCGAAAAAGTGGATAAATTGAAAGCTATTATATATGATGAAATTAACAAACTTAAAGCATCAGGTCCTGAACAAAAATATCTAGACAATTTCAAAAAGAATAAATTGAAGGAAATAGAAGAAAAAATGATACAGAATAATTTCTGGCTATCACAAATCAGATATAAGGATTTGTATGGTTTTTCAATTCTTGGAGAAGACTATAAAACAATAATTAATAATCTTACTGTTGAAGATATTAAAAAAGCTGCCAATGATATGCTTATTGACGGTAAACGATGTGAGTTTATACTGAATCCGAAAAAATAATATTAGATAATTCGCAAATTTTTAAAATTGAACCAATGAAACATTTAATAGCATTATGTATTATCCTAATTGTCTTTATAATTTCATGTAAAAATGATGAAACAAAAGTAACAGAACCTCAGAATCCGTTTTTTACGGAATTTGATACACCATTTGGCGTTCCTCCTTTCGATAAAATTGATACAACTCATTATATACCTGCGTTCAAAAAAGGTATTGCTGATCAGCAAGCAGAAATTGATAACATAGTAAATAATACGGAATCTCCTGATTTCAACAACACTATTCTTGCTTTTGATCAGTCAGGAAAGTTGCTTCGTACTGTAAGTAATGTTTTCTTTAGTTTAAATTCTGCAAATACTAGTCCTGAAATGCAGGAAATTGCAAGGATTATCACACCATTAGTGACAGAACATAAAGACAACATTTCATTGAATCTGAAACTGTTTGACAGAATAAAAGTTGTTTATGAAAATCGTGAATCTGTAAATCTGGACAGTGAACAAAAACGTGTTGTAGAAAAATACTATTCAGATTTTGTCAGAAATGGGGCGAACTTGAATGATAATGATAAGGAAAAACTCAGAAGCATAAATCAGGAATTATCAAAAACTGAATTGCAATTCGATGAAAATTTACTTGCGGAAACCAATACAAATTTTTCACTGATAATAGATAAATATGAAGATTTAGCAGGTTTACCTGAGGATGTAATTGAAGCAGCCTCTGTTTCCGCCAAAGATGCAGGTTATGAAGGTAAATGGCTGTTTACACTTCAAAAACCCAGCTTAATTCCATTTTTGCAATTTGCCGATAACAGGGATTTGAGAGAAAAAATATACAGAGGATATTTTATGCGCGGAAATAATAATGACAAATTTGACAATAAAGAAATCATTAAAAAAATTGTGAACCTCAGAGCTGAAAAAGCAAATCTGCTGGGATACAAAACATTCGCCGAATATGTAATCGAAAATAACATGGCCAAAACTCCTGATGCTGTTTACGGTTTTTTATCAGAAATAATGAAACCCGCCCTGAGTGTGGCAAAAAAAGATCTGGCTGAGATGCAAAAAATAATTGACAGGGAAAAGGGTGGCTTTAAACTGGAATCATGGGACTGGTGGTATTATGCCGAAAAATTGAGGAAAGAAAAATATAATCTTGATGAATCTGAAATAAAACCATATTTGCCACTTGAAAATGTTAAAGAGGGGATGTTTCATGTTGCAAATCAATTATATGGGTTGACTTTTACAAGAATAAGCGAAATACCGGTTTATCATCCTGAAGCTGAGGCTTATGAGGTAAGAGAAGCTAATGGTTCTCATCTTGGTGTTTTATATCTTGATTACTATCCTAGACCATCAAAAGAGAATGGTGCCTGGTGTGGCGGATTCAGAGATCAGTATTATGAAAACGGCGAGAAAATTTATCCGATAATTACTGTTGTCTGCAATTTTACAAGACCTGTGGGAGATGTCCCTGCTTTGCTATCATGGGATGAGACAACAACTCTTTTTCATGAATTCGGGCATGCATTGCATGGTCTTTTTACCGATGGAAAATATTTTCGTATTGCAGGAAATATTCCAAGAGACATGGTTGAATTACCTTCTCAGGTTATGGAAAACTGGGCAGGACAACCGGAAGTATTAAAAGTATATGCAAAACATTATAAAACAGGAGAAATCATTCCAGATACCCTTATTGAAAAAATGCAAAGAAGTGAAGTTTTTAATCAGGCATTTAATACTGTCGAATATATTGCTGCTTCAGTTCTTGATCTTGACCTGCATGGTCTTACAGAATCAAAAGATTTTGATGTTTTAAAATTTGAAACAGAAGCTATGAATAAAATCGGCTTGATAAAAGAAATTATTCCGAGATACAGAACAACATATTTTGGACATATAATTGGAGGATATTCGGCCGGATATTATGTTTATTTATGGGCTGCTGTTCTTGATGCGGATGCATTTCAGGCTTTTGTTGAATCAGGGGATTTGTACAATAAAGAAATTGCCACAAAATTCAGAAAACATATTTTGACAGAAGGCGGTAATGATGAAGGTATGATACAATATAAAAAGTTCAGAGGAAAAGACCCTTCACTTGAACCTTTATTAAAAAACAGGGGATTGAACTAGCTTAACCTGATTCTTGTATAATGCTGATGATGTTCAATATAGTTTCAGGAGCAATAGCGAACTGAAATTATAAACTTGCCTGCCTAATGGCTTGATTGAATTCATATCGGGATTAATTGGTCTTTTCATTGCGTTATATTCTTGGATTTCATATTCCCTAAATGTCATAGCAAAAATACTTTACTAAATTATTCTATATGTTTGTATATATCATTATTTTATTGAATTCAAATTGAAATATCTATTCTCTTTTGAACAAAGAGTATTGCTGACAGAATTTCAAATAAAATCAAAACAAAAAATCTAAAAATAAAAGTATCTTTATCCCTGATTTTTAATTTTTATGCTTCTCTGCATCAGATGAAAGTTCAAAAGCAAACAGACAACAGACAAAAGTCTTTTTTAAATCCTTTTATTTCTGCTATAAAGAACTTTCCTATGATATTATCCTTTAGTGTGAGGGATACAAAAATTCACTATGCTCAAACCATTCTTGGAGTTTTCTGGATTGTATTGCAACCACTTCTCGCGGTAATAATTTACACGGTCTTTTTTAAAAACTGGATTCAATTGAGCACAGGAAATGTGCCTTATCCTGTTTTTGTAATATCGGGATTTATGTTGTGGCAGTATTTCTCGTTTATTGTAATAAACAGTGGGAATTCACTTATCCAAAACCAGAGAATAGTAACAAAAGTATCTTTTCCCAAGCTTGTCCCAGTAATATCAACAGCACTTACAGGTATGCTCAGTCTGATAGTTTCCTTTATTATTCTCAAAGGATTATTTATTTATTACGGAATAAGTTTAAAATACCAGTTTTTTTTCTTCCCTGTTATTGTTGTTCTAACAAGTTTTGTTGGACTTTCTATAGGAATCTGGCTTTCTGCACTTACATTCCGTCATCGTGATCTATATCATTTTGCAACAATTATTATTGGTTATGGAATTTGGTTTACTCCGGTATTTTTTCCAACAACTTTAATTCCTGCAAAATACGACATTTTATTGTATATCAATCCTGTTACAGGACTTATTGAATGTTTCAGATGGACACTTTTTGGTGGTGAATTGCCTTCAATAAATTATCTTTACGGTATAATTCCTGTCGTTGTACTTTTTCTTACAGGCTTATTCTATTTTAATAAAGTCGAAAAACATATTGCTGATATTATATAACTCATGTTACACAATAAAAAAGACACGAATTACACGAATTTTTACGAAAAAATTAAAATACTATGGACAAGTTAGTTTATAGAGAGGAGGCATACCAAATTATCGGTATTTGTATGGAGATGCATAGAATTCTTGGGAAAGGGCATAGTGAAGTGGTTTATAAGGATGCATTAGAATACGATCCGATAGCTATCGGATATAAGAAAATTATTTTATCCTATTTTTACAATGCTGATTTTGTGGTATTTGATAAAATAATACTTGAAGTTAAAGCCATCGAATTATTAACAGACAGCCATGTTAAACAATAAAAAAGACACTAATTACACGAATTTTTACGAAAAAATTAAAATACTATGGACAATTTAGTGTAGAGATAGTAGGCATACCAAATTATAGGTATTTGTATGGAGATTCATATAATTC
>JBDRPR010000147.1:0-2012 GCA_043826845.1 Bacteroidota bacterium | reverse complement strand
TGTTAATAAAATAAACAACTGTATCTTGAGCTTGACTAATTTCTGAGTGAAGTTGGAAAGTTTATAAAGTTTATCAAGTTATAAAGTTTATCAAGTTCATCAAGTTATAAAGTTGTAAAGTTGGAAAGTTCATCAAGTTATAAAGTGAGTTGATATGCTGATTGAGCGTGAATCCACTGAAAAATACTGTGAGAATAATCACAATCTCGAAAAAAATAATTTGGCAAAAGTTTAGAAAAACAACTGAAAACGAATATTATGCATAATGTGGAGTATTTGTCCTAAAATATTTTTTTATAAATATAAAATTTTACTTGACATCTTTAATTTATCGCCGTATGTTAGCAGCCGTAAGAGGAGAAAATATTTAAACAATGAGTTTTTCCATTTACACCCACCCAGCCAACAAAATCATTATTTTATTACTCGTGAGTGAGGTATACCATGGCTAAATAATTTATATTTTTGAGCTGCTTCCTTTTACTGTCTACTACTGTTTTTACCCTACCAGCCTTAATTTCCATAATTTCCATTAATTTTGAAAGAGGTGTCTTATGAAACACAAATTTTTTATTACTGTTTTCGCATTGCTATTCTTTGTTGGAATGGTTAATGCACAGGTACCTGCTAGTGGTGCTGTTGATGTTGCTATTACTACTGATTACGTCATTCCCAATAATACTGGGTTAGCTGATGGAAATTACGATGTTTTAGTCATTTCAAATGGTGCTATTTATGAAAGAATTAATGTGCCAGCCTTTGTTGGACTTAACGGTGCAACTGTTAATGCTACTACTGATCTTGTAAATTATTCCGATTATTCATGGGAATTTGTGCTATTCGGTGGTGCTATTGGTGCTGGCCTATATGGCCCATTTACTTTCACAACAGTTGGCCCTACAATTACATTAACAGGTGGTGCAGTTTCAATTACTGAAGATGGTGTTATAACAGATCTTACTGCTACAGCTGATGCAGCAATTGGTAAAAATCTGGTTATTTCTGTTATATATAGTAGTGCAACAGCTACTGTGATTAATGCATCAGATTTCACAAATTCTGCAGGTACATATCCTACTGAAACTATTACTATTGCAGGTGGAAGTCTCACTAACACAACAACAATTACAAGTGTAGCTGATAATAATTTAGAAGGTGATGAAGTTCTTACTGCAACAATAGTTCCATCTTCGTCTTATGTTGTAGGTGGAAGTGCTCAAGATGTTACTATTACAGACAACGAAACTGTTGATATATCTGTCTCTACTTCTCCAATTGCTGAAAATGCTGGCACTGTTAATTTTGTTGCCACAGTTAACAGTGGTGGTTTAGTTGAGAATGGTGTAGGAACTATTCCAATAACTTGGGGTGGTACTGCACTTGGTTCAGAATATACAAATGCGGGAGATATTACTATTATAGACGGTTTTAATGCAGGTTTTATTACTATAACTTCCACTGATGATGCTATATGGGAAGACGATGAAACAATTACTGCAACTGTAACTAATGTGTATCCTTACACTGGTGGAACAGTAGGTACGGTAACTGTAACTGACGACGAAGGTCTTCAAGCACCATTAAACACAGTAACTGGTGTTTCTACATTACCAAAATTTCAATGGGATGAGGGACAAGGGAATCCAACAACTTATACTCTTAATATTGGAACAGTTTCTGGAACTTATACAAATACTATTACAGTAGTAGATGGTGGTGCTTATAATGGCTTTACTGTTCCTAGTGGAATAGTTACTTTTTATGCTAATGAAACAGACGCATATTTCCCATTAGCAAATAGCGATTGGTTTTATTGGCAAATTAATGATAATGGTAATTTATCTGAAGAATTCAGTTTTATGACAACAGAAGGTTTTACGCTATCTTTATCAAATCCGTCAAGTGGAGTAGCAGTTTACCAATATGACCCAATATTGTTTTCTTGGTATATTTCTCAATCTACTGGTAATCTAAAATATTATCTTCAAGTTTATGAAAAATTATCTGCGCCA
>JBDRPR010000146.1:0-9787 GCA_043826845.1 Bacteroidota bacterium | reverse complement strand
AAGAGCGCAAATATGGGCAAGAGCCACTGATAAGAATTTATCCGACTTCGTCAATCAACATATTACTGCGCAAAGCCAGAGAAATGTTTTATCGTGCAGTCAATCAGCAGCGTTTTATGTGAGAAACTAGCCAAACTCAAGAGAATGTATATATGTATATACATTCTATGAATTGTATCATAGGATTTTTTCCGCAATAGAATGCAAATATCTAAATATTTGTAGTTCTAAAAATTTAAAATTTTAAACTATGGAAATTACACAAACTTTAGATTGCAAAGGGTTATCATGTCCAATGCCTATGATGAAACTGGCTAAAGCAATGAAAGAATTGAATTCTGGTGATGTTCTCGAAATGCTTGGAACGGATCCCGGTACAAAATCAGATATGCCGAAATGGTGCGAGAAAACTGGTAATATCTTACTGGAACAGTCGGATATAGGTGGAGGAGTGACTCGTATGTTAATTCAAAAAAAATAGGAGAATCTTACTATGTCTGAAGCAACAAAAGAACCTGGAGTTCTAACACAGTTGTTCCGCACTTTTTTTGGCAAACACTGGCCGGTTTGGGTGGGTGGAATAGTATTGGGTACATTAAATATACTCTTGTTCGCTATAAAGAGTCCCTGGGGTGCAAGCGGAGGCATCAACAACTTGGGAGAGAATGTGTTTAATGCTACAGGAATTATCAAAACAGATAAAATAAGTTTTGTTAATGAAAATCTTTACGCAATGCTCTGTTTATTGATTATTGCGGGTTCTTTTCTTGGGGCATTGTTTTCCAGGGAATTTGCTTTAAGAATTCCACCGGTTGGTGAGTTGATAAAAGGTTTGTTGGGTGGAGCTATTATGGCTATAGGTGCAACCGTTGGGATGGGATGTACCATTGGAGCCTTTTTTAGCGGAGTGCCTGCATTATCCGGTGGTGCTATTGTATTTACGGTTGGTCTGTTAATCGGAGTTATCATATCACTTCGTTACCTTATTTGGGAAATGGAAAAATTTCCAAAATGGAGTTCCGGTAAAAGTTATACACTGTTATCGGCTGGCTCAAGAAAAGGTAACTGGCAGGTAATTACAGGTTGGCTCGTTCTGTTAGGGATTATAATTCTTGCTTATTCATATTCTGAAAGCAATACAACCATGACTTGGTTTATTATAATTGGTGGTTTAATGGGATTGATTTCTCAAAGATCAAGATTTTGCATTGTAAAAAGTTTCAGAGATCCTTTTATGAGCGGTGAATCTCATGGTGCGGTGGGAGTTATGGCAGGCTTACTTGTGGGTCTTGTTGGTTTTACGGCCATAAAAATATTTGGCATTGGAGCTGAAGAAACTACCATTAGGGCACGTGAAATGACATGGGTTTTCCCTCATTTTTGGGCAAAAGCTGGTATTGGTGGCTTAATATTCGGTATAGGGATGACTATAGCAGGTGGATGTGCTGTTGGCACTCTCTGGAGGGTTGGCGAAGGTCAGGTAAAATTATGGATGTCAGCAATCGGATTTATACTGATTTCTCCAATTTCAAAACTCTATATTGTACCACACATTGATAAAATGTTGCCTCATGGAATGAAGTTTAAGAATTTTCTGCCGGATTATCTTGGATATGGAGGGGCTTTTTGTCTTGTTCTTGCGATCATTATATTATGGTATTGGTTCGTGAAATGGAATGAAAAAACCGGTAGATTCAGTGCATTTTAAATATATAAAAACATGAAAACATCAGTAAAAAATATTTTTAAGTACGCGATCTTTATCATATTTGCAGGCTGTACCGGAATTTATGAAGATGGCAATGAACTGGCTGATGATCTGAAATCTGTTGTTAAACAAATTTCTGTTTCTGATCTGAATGCTAAAATAGAAAACGGAGAAGACTTTTTATTAATTGATGTCCGTCAGCCAAAAGACTATCACACCGGAAATATTCCCGGATCAGTTCTCCTTCCCAGAGGCATAATTGAAGTAAAAATAGAGGATGAAAACTTCTGGGCTGAACAATACATGTATCCTCCTGTAAAAGACAGTACGGAGATAATCATCTATTGTAAATCAGGAAAAAGGGGAATTTTGGCCACCAGGACACTCTTACAGTTAGGTTATAAGAATGTTATAAATCTTGATGGGGGTTATGATGCTTTTAATCCCAATCAGGATCCAAATTCACAACCCATCGTGCAATCAGGTGGTTGCGGTGGTTGATTTTTCTAAATTTTTTAATTTTATTTATTAACAAAAACTAAATGCCCTATGAAAAAACGATTATTTGGAACTTACACTTTGCTTTTAATAGCAAGTTTTGTATTAATTATTGTGTCATGTAAAAAGGATGGTTGTACAGATCCTATTGCAACTAATTATGATGACAAAGCAAAAAAAGATGATGGTTCATGTCAGTATGCGAGTATAGATCCGTATGTTGAAATGACCAATTATATGAAAACAAATAACCTTGATCTTGATGATCTGACAACTGACTGGGTGATTCCGGCATCGGATCTTAGTACTCAATTGTCAACTTATTATATCATTGATTTGCGGGATGCCGTGGATTATAATCTGGGACATATACCTGGTGCAGTAAATTGTACCCTGGCTAATATTGTGGATCAGGCTGCCAATAATGGAGGAAAACCCATTGTAGTGGTTTGTTATACCGGACAGGCTGCAGGACATGGTCATGTGGCTCTCCGTTTAAGTGGTTATAATTCTAAAATCCTGAAATTCGGAATGAGTTCCTGGCACACAGATTTTGATAAATGGACTGCAAATGTGGGAAATATTGCTACAACCAGTACAAACTGGTCATCTACTAATACTCTGGAAACTCCTGTTTCATTTTCAGTTTCGTCTTTTACTTCTACTTCTACTACTGGTGAAGCAATTCTTGCAGAAAGGGTTGATTATATGCTGTCTCTAGGATTTAAAGGTGTAAATGCATCAGATGTTCTGGCAACTCCTTCAAATTATTTTATTAATAATTATTGGACAGAAGCAGATGTAAATACTTATGGACATATTAAAACTGCTTACAGAATTAAAGAAAACCTGACTCTTGCAAATGATGGATTTAAGAATCTGGATAAAGATGATCAGGTTGTTACATATTGCTGGACAGGTCAAACATCTTCTGTAGTTACCGCATACCTGACTGTTTTGGGATATGATGCTGTAAGCTTAAAATTTGGAACCAATAGCATGATTTATGATGCTCTGCTTGTGAACAAATGGACAGGTTCGGGAACTTATGCTTATGAATAGTAAAATTTCAGATGAAATGCCTGATTTATCAGGCATTTCATCTGAATTAATGTCAAATGAAATACAATAAACAAATGAAAAATATGAAAATTTGGTTTATTTTGATAACAGTATCTCTATTTACTTCGGTTTCAGTAAATTCTTATTCTCAGGGATGTATGGGAGGAAGTTCGGATGGAGTAAACCTTAAAGGATTTATTCAACCTCAGTTTAATTATTTTTTAAATGGAGAAGATGATGAAGGTAACAGTTTAAATGAGAATAATTTTACTTTTAACAGAGCAAGAATTGGTGTTTTGGGAAGCATACCTTATGATATAGATTATTACTTTTTCATTGAAACCAGCTCTTTTAAAACACCCGGAGCAACCCCTCATCTCTTGGATGCGTATGTATCATATACACGATTTGGCAAATGGGCTAAAATATCTATGGGCCAGTTCAAATCTGCTTTCAGCCAGGAACAGAACACTTCATGTTCAGGACTCTATACAGTAAACAGATCCGAAGTTGTCAATCAGTTAGCAGGACCACAACGTGACCTGGGGATGCTTATTTCCGGAGGAAATGATACTATGCTGATCTCATACAGCATAGGTTTGATGAATGGTACAGGTATTAATGTTGCAGATAATAATAACAACAAGGAAATTGTAAGTCGTTTGGTCATTAAACCAATGGAATACTTAAGTTTCGGGGGGAGTTTGAGATTGGGAAAAATGAATCCAACAGATGTTTCTGAAAAACTAAATGATATTGTACGATATGGAGGTGAAATTCAATTTATGCATAAAGGAATTCTATTTCAGTCTGAAATTATTATTGGAGAAGATAAACTTTATAGTCCTTCAAAAATTCCAATTTATGGAGGTTGTGGAGGCATTGTGGGATATGATACAAAACTGGAAGGAACCTATAAAAAAGGGGGCTATCTTTTTATGGCTGCTTATAAAACCAAATGGAATATTGAGCCGGTTTTAAAATTTGACAGTTGGGACCCTGATTTTAATGACTCTGAAGACTGGTCAAATTATATTACTTATGGAATTAATTATTATGTGAATGATTATTCAAGATTGCAAATTAATTATGTAAATGTAATAGAAGGTGTTTCAGAAGACAATGATTTAATTATGATACAATTACAAGCTAAATTTTAAAAAAAATAAATATGAAAAATTTAATGGTTTTATTTTGGTTACTAATTTCAATAATAGTAGCTGAAGCTCAGAAAATTTCAGCCACAGATCTTGCAGCAATTTCTAAAGATATAAATTTGGTAATAATAGATGCTCGCAGTTCTGCTGATTATTTAAAGACTCATGTAAACGGTGCTATTAATCTGGATGTAGAATTGTTAAGTGATAAAACTCCTATTGAAGGGGTATTAAAAGACAAGGCTACTGTGACAAAAATTCTTGGTGAACATGGAATAACGCTTTCATCAAAAATTGTGGTTTATTGTAAAACAGGAGTACGTGCAGGCCGGCTATATTGGATTTTAAAATATATGGGTTGCAGTGATGTGAAAATGCTCGATGGACAAATGGACGGATGGTTTTCAGCAAGAAAACCCATTACAAAAGTAGCGAAAACTCCCAAAGCCGCAACTTTTACTGCTTCAGTAAAAAACAATCTGTTGGTTAATAAAGCTTATGTGCAATCAAAGTTGAAAGATACCAAAACAGTAATTGTGGATTCCAGAAAAAAAGTTGATTATGATGCTGGCCATATCGGGGATGCTGTCAACATTCCATCAGAAAGTATGCTAATTGGCACAAAAATTAAATCGAATTCAGAGTTGGAAACTATTTTTAAAAATGCAGGAGTAACAAAGGATAAGGAAATCATTTTGTATTGTAAAACCAGTACAACCGCTGGTTTGGAATTTTTTATTCTAACCTCGCTTTTAAATTATACCAATGTGAAAGTGTATGATGGAGCTTATCTGGAGTGGTCTAAGTAGTTCGTTCATTTAAAGATAATTAATTATGAAAAAAGTGTATCAAATTCCCTTGTTTTTCTTTTTGTTGTTTTTGCTTTCCTGCGGAGAGAAGGAACTAAAAATCTATGGCAGCAAAGAAAAAATGATAGAAGAAACTAAGCCTCTTGTTCAGGAGATAACTTGTGAAGATTTTAAAAAAGTTATTGAAAGTGATTTAAAGTATTTTTTAATAGATTGTCGTGAGGAATCCGAATTTGATTCTGCATGTATTCCGGGGGCTATCAATATTCCCCGAGGATTACTTGAATTTCAGATTGGAAACAAAGTTGACAGCAGGAGAGCAGATGTTTATATTTATTGTAGCGATAGTCAAAGATCAATACTGGCAGCTGGTATTTTACCGGAATTGAAATTTGCCAATGTGAAGGTTATCACTGAAGGATTTGATGGATGGAAAAAAAGATTCCCTGATATGATTGAATTAAACCCGGATCGGGGTGGGGTGAAAACGAGTGTGCCGGTCGTGTCTTCAGGTGGCTGTGGGGGATAATCAGGTAAGGTTAAAATCAAAAATTAAAAAAAAGGAGATTATTATGGCAAAAATGGTTATTGGTTTAACATCATGTGGCATTGATAAACTAACAAGTGCTGGAGTTATGATGAGTGGAGCTGCCGCTGATGATATGGAAGTTGAAGTATTTATTCTTGTAAATGCAGCACATGCTTTTATTAAAAAAAGTGCTGAAAAGGAGTTTATGAGTGAAAATGCACAGACAGTTGATGAATTTAAAACTGTGTGTGCAAAAATATCAACTCCTGAATGGTTACAGTTCTTTGAAATGACCAAAGAGATGACCAGCGTAAAAATTATTATCTGCAGTTTGGCAGGAAAAATAGCAGGAGGAGATTCAAAAGAAGATTTTATTGACATAGTTGATGATTTCTGCGGAATAGGTGAATATCTGGATGCTGCAAAAGAGGCAGATTTGCATATTGCTTTATAGGATAATATCAGAACAGTTATTAAAGTGTTCTGATATAATAAAAATAATGCCAGATGGATTAAAAAATAATGACGAGAATCATAAATATTTTTTATGATATTCTTTGAAGTTATATCAACTTTGAAAAAATGTTAATAAAGATATTTATCATTCAAAATTTTAAATATGGAAAACAAAAAAATGTGTTTGGCTCTTTTTTCAGGTTGTCTTGATAAACTGACAGCTGCAGGTGTAATCATTTCCGGTGCTGTAGCAGATGATATGGATGTTGATGTTTATATCTTACTGCAGGCAGCAAGAGCTTTTAAAAAAGAAATTGCTTCTGATCAGAACAAATTGATGATGGCTGAAAATCCACAACTTAAAAAAGAATTTGAAGATTCTTTAAAACGTTTAAATGTAAAAGAATGGCAACAATTCTTTATCGAAGCAAAGGAAATGGCAAATGTAAAATTTCATATTTGCGGATTGGCAGGGAAAATTTGGAATGGAGAAAAGATGGATGATTTTGTTGAATTTGCCGACGATATAGTGGGCATTAGCGAATATATTACGGCCGCACAAGAAGCGGATGTACATTTATTTATATAACAATTTAAAATTAAATATTATGACTAACGAAGAATTATTAGCATTAACAGTGAACAAATCAGTAGATGCAAGAGGGACTGCTTGTCCTGGTCCTTTATTGGAGGCAAAAAAAGCTATTGGTACAATTAATTCAGGAGATATTATGGAAGTTCTATCTGCTGATGAAGGAACAAAAAGAGACATTCCAAAGTGGGCAGATAAGAAAGGACATGAGTATCTTGGAACGATAGAAGAATCAGGTTTTTTTAAAATTTATTTGAAAAAAGGATAAGGTATTATGGAGGGAAAAAATAAAGCTCCAAAAATTCTTGTATTTTCAACTGAAAAAATTTCAGATCCCGCTATTGATTTAGCGGGACTTCTGAAAAAGCATTATCCGTCAACTGTTTACACGATTAATGTGCCTTGCTCCAGTTGTATAAAACCAAGATGGATATTACATGCTTATGAAAAAGGTTTTGATGGAGTATTTATTGCTGCAGATGGAACAGATTGTTCATATAGTGAAACTTGTACAGAAAACACAGGAGAGATAGTAAAAACAACTCATGAGTTAATGAAAGGAAAAGGAATTGATCCTGCAAAGCTTAAAATGGCTGCAATATGTTCAGTTTGTTCCGATCCTTTTGTAAAACACATGAAAAATTTTGTTCAGGCATTGTCAGAACCAAAAGACCCAATAAATTAATAAAAAAACATGCAAAATAACGAGTCTAAATTTCAAGAATTTGATGTTCTTGTTATAGGAGGTGGTATAGCTGGTGAAGAAGCCGCTTTAAACTTAGCAAATCAAGATTATAAAGTCGTTCTAGTTGAAAAAGATCTTTCTATTGGTGGAAAAATGATTCATCTTAGCAAAGTTTTTCCTACTCTTGATTGTGGAGCATGTATTACAACACCAAAAGTATCAGAAACAGCAAGGCATCCAAATATTAGTATTTTCACATATAGTGAAGTAGAAGATATTGAAAAACATTGTGAAAATGATTTTTCAGCAATTCTTATTGAAAAACCCAGATATGTTACAAATGCTTGTAACGGATGTCAAATTTGTGAAGAAAAATGTCCTGTTGTTGTAAAAGATCAATATCAATGGGATTTAGTGGGAAGAAAAGCAGTTTATATACCATTCAGCATAGCAAATCCACGTATAGCAGCTATTGATATTGAAAATTGTAGCCTTTGTGGGTTATGCGAAAAAGTTTGTCCTGCTAATGCAATTGATTTTTCACAAGAAGAAAAAAGAAGCACAATTAAAATAAAATCTGTAATTATAGCAACAGGATTTGAGCTTTTCGACCCTTCTCTTATCCCAAGATATGGATATGGAAAATACAAAAACGTTGTTACCTCTATGCAAATGGAAAGGCAACTTGTTCCTACACGCCCTTTTAACAATGTGCTTCGCCCAAAAGACGGAAAAATACCTGATAATATAGCTTATGTATTATGTACAGGTTCCCGGGATGAAACAATTGGAAATCCTATTTGTTCACAGGTATGCTGTATGTATTCTACAAAACAAGCTCAATTGCTTATGGGGGCTTTACCAATGGCAGATGTAACAATATATTACATTGATATAAGGGCTTTTGGAAAAGGATTTGATGAATTCTATAAACAGGGACAGGGAATGGGAGTTGAATTTGTTAAAGGAAAAATTGGACAGATTAAAGAAATAGAAAACGGTGATTTAATTGTCAGATATGAAGATATTGAAACAGGAAAATTGAAAGAAGCTAAACATGATTTGGTTGTATTATCAGTAGGCATAATGCCAAATATTGATTATGCAAATATGTTCAAAAATACACAGTTAGAAAAAGACCAATATTATTATATAAAACAAGTTGATGAATTAGCAAACCCTGCAAAAACAAGTATTGATGGGGTGTTTGTAGCAGGAACATCGTCAGGCCCAATGGATATTCCTGATTCAATATTATCTGCAGGGGCAGCTTCAACTGAAGCTGCAGGTTACTTAAAAGGAGGTAGGAAATGAAACAAAAAATAGGCGTATATATTTGCCAATGTGGTTCAAATATCTCGGACTATGTTAAGGTTGAAGATGTTAAGGAAATAATGGAAAAAGAACAAGGTGTTTTTCTTGCAAAAACAACTATGTTCGCATGTGCAGATTCAACCCAGAAAGAAATAATTGATGATATAAAAAATAATGAATTAGATGCAATAGTTGTGGCGTCTTGTTCTCCAAAACTTCATTTATTTACTTTCAGAAATGTAGCTATCAGAGCAGGGTTAAATCCATACAATTATGTTCAGGTTAATATCCGAGAACAATGCTCATGGGCTCATTCTGACACACCTAAGAATGCAACTGAAAAAGCTATACAATTAGTAAAAGCCGGAATTGAAAAAGCAAAACACTCTGTTGCATTAAATACTATAAAAATAAAATCTTTAAACTCTGTAATTGTTGTTGGTGCAGGGGTATCAGGAATGCGAGCATCTCTGGGACTTGCAAATATGGGAACTGAAGTTACACTGATTGAAAAAGACCATTTTGTTGGTGGAAGAATTTCCCAATGGAATAAATTGTTTCCCACAAACGAAACAGGAGAAGAAATAATTTCAAAATTATATAATCAAATTATAGAAAATAAAAATATTACATTATACACCGGAGCTGAAATGATATCAAAATCAGACAGTGTTGGGAACTTCAATATAAAAATCAGGATTAAACCTAAATTTATAAATTCTGATACTCTGTTGGATGAAAAATTAATTAAAGAAGCATTAAAAGTTTGCCCTGTTGAAGTTGAAGATAAATTTAATTATAATTACTCAAAGCGAAAGGCTATCTGCAAAAATCATTTTGGACAATTTCCAGAGATACTGGTAATTAATGATGATGAATGTAACAAATGTGGTGAATGTGTGAAAATTATCAAAGAAATAGATCTTGACCAAAAGCTAAAAGAAATAGACATAAATGTTGGAGCCATTTTATTAACT
>JBDRPR010000145.1:0-8772 GCA_043826845.1 Bacteroidota bacterium | reverse complement strand
GGGCGTCTATGATAGTTGTTCTCAATTTAAATTATTTATTTGGACGCCCACCCTCTCCCTCCTGTAAAAGACATGCAATGTCATTCCGAACAAAGTGAGGAATCTTCTTTATATTGCTTTTGCGTAACATCAGTTAATAATAACGAACATGAACCTAACCACCTTACATAAGCAATTTGGTACACAGGATAAGTGTATATCCTATCTTGAAAAGATAAGATGGGGTAAAAAGCCTGTTTGTGTGCATTGCGGAAGTGATAATGTGGGGAAGCGTAAAATTGGTATCAGATGGCATTGCAATAACTGCAATAAAGACTTCTCTGTATTAATGGGAACGATATTTCAGGACACACGATTGCCTTTGCCGAAGTTCTTTGAGATTATATTTCTTATGAATAATGCTAAAATGGGTATGAGTTCATCCGAGATATGTCGTGCTGTTGGAGTAAAGTATAATACAGCATGGTATTGTTGTCATCGGGTAAGATGTGCAATGATTGATAGTGAACTAAGGCTTGAAGGTATGATAGAGTTTGATGAAGCCTATTTAGGTGGTAAGAAACGCAAAGTCATGAAGAATCCTGCCGACAATCAGGCAAATTTAGCACAGGTAGATATAAAGAGAGGTAGAGGGACTAAAAAAGTACCTGTTGTTGGAGCAGTTGAGAAAAAAGGTAAAGTCTATGTTAAAATTGTAGAGAAACTGACAGGTAGAAATTTACTTGCAATGCTTAAAAAACGTGTCAATACTGATGAAAGTGTTGTTATAACAGATGGTTTTAAAAGTTATAAGCAGTTTGATAAAGAAGTCGAACATATCACTATTAAACATTCAGAAGGGTACGGAAAAGGCATAAGAACGGTAAATACAATCGAGGGATTCTGGTCAATAATTAAGAACGGAATTAAGGGTAGTTATCGGAGTATCAGTAAGAAATATTTACCCTTCTATTTGGCTGAATTTTCTTACAAGTATAATAATCGCCATTTACAGAAAAATTCATTTGAAAAATTGCTTGAAAAGACTGTAAGAGACGAGAAATGTATGTTAAATTATAAACCTATCTGCGAAACTAAGCAAATCGTTGAAGGTAAGTGTAAAACAAAAAAGCGTCTGTCTTAATATGGATAGGTGCGATTTTTTAATTCTTTCATTTATTAGCCTGCATTATAATAAACTTTCGTGATGAGATATCAGAGAGGTAAGTAATATTACTACTTGCAATTTTTTTTGACAAAGGAATAGCGAGCTATTTCAATGAAGAAAAAAATTAGGACAGGAGTAGTACGAAGGCAATCTGATTTCTGAATAGAATTTTTATGAATACCACAGGTTAGATGCAGATTCCAATAACAGTAACGTCATCAACCTGTTCGTGCACTTGACCTTCGAAATTTACCCACATGTCATAGGCTTTTTTAAGCTCAATTCCCTGCATTTCCATTGGTAGAGCTGAATTTTCTGCAAGAAGTTGTCGGAAAGCTTTATACATAAATTTCTTGCCCTTTGATCCTCCGAATTGATCAGGGTAGCCATCTGTAAATAAATAAAGTTTATCTCCTTTATTTAGTTGCAACTCATGATTAGTAAATGGTGTCAAAGTAATATGTATTGCTACAGGCATTTTATCAGCTTTAATTTCTTCAACCTTATCCAAAACATCTTCAAATTCTTTATTTATGTTTTCATTTTTAATATACCACAAAGGATTATTTGCACCAGACCATAAACATTTATAATTTTCAGTATTTATTGCGCATAGTGACATATCCATTCCATCTTTCTGTGTTCCAGTTCCACCGGTTTGCTTTAGTGCCTCAATTATTGCATCCCTAAGTTTATTTAAAACCATTGCAGCATCTGTGACCTCTTTTTTACGCACTATTTCGTTTAAAAATGAAATGCCAAGCATACTCATAAATGCTCCAGGGACACCATGACCTGTGCAATCTGCAGCTGTAATCAATGTCCAGTTATTAATACTTGTAGCCCAGTAGAAATCACCACTTACTACATTACGAGGCATATAAAGTATAAAATGATCAGGAAAACAAATTTTAATAAATTCTCTGCTTGGAAGTAATGCCTGTTGAATTCTTAGTGCATACGAAATACTTGCATTGATGTCCTGCAAAATTTCTTCAATAGTTTCTTTCTGAATTTCAATTTCTTCTTTCTGTTCAACAACTTCCTTTGTTCTTATCGTCACAATTTCTTCCAGCCTTCGGTTATTTGCCTTTAGTCTCCTTAAATTCAATTGTATGATCAGATAAATTATTCCGATTCCAATTAATAAATATATAAAATATGCCAGATATGTTCTGTACCAGGGTGACTGTATAGAAATTGATAGTATAAGTTCATTACTTTTTATATCAAAAGTGAGTTCATTGCTCATAACATCCTGTGGATTTTTTGCAATGATATGCAGTTTATAATCACCTTCACGCAGATTGGATAATGTCAGTTTGTTATCAGAACTCCAGTTTGTGAATTCTTCATCTTCCCCTTCTACTCTCCATGCATATTGTAATTTGAAACCATTGTCTGAATACAACGATGCATACTCAATGTTGACAGAATTTAGCTTATATGGAATGGTAATAGAATTACCTGAATAAGGAACATCACCTGACCATATAACAGAATCTTTCCCAATACTTATTTTTCTAAGCAAAATAACAGGCTTTGAAAAATAAAATGAATCTTCTTTTTCTCTATCAATAGCTGCAAGACCATCATCACCACCAATCAGCAACTGTTTTCCTGATTTTTCTATTACATTAAATCTGCCAAGTTGCAATGTTTTATATTTTGAATTATCAGAACTGCTGTCTTTCATATTTATATTATAAATATAACTATCCATAGCAATTTCTGATTCGTTCTCACCATGCCAAAATGCAGTAATTGATTTGCCATTTGAATTATTAGGGAAATCCAATATATTAAAAAAACCTCTTTCATTAAGAGAAGTATCATTTGCTAGAACCTTCATCTCCTCGGTACTGATGAATCTGAAAACCCCAAGAGATGTTCCGAAAATAATATTCTTCCCTGATTGATAAGCACACACCCAGTCTGCTGATAATCCGTCATCCACAAAATAGAAATCAATATTATATTTTAAATCTTCATATATATCTAATTGCCAGACGCCTTGTGTTTTTGAACCAAGCCATATCTGATAAACATTATCATTGGACATTTGGTAGGCTATCCCATATACATCAATTTTAATATCGTCAATTGTGAGAAGTTGAAGGAAATTATCTGAATTAATTACACGAAGTCCTGAAGCACCTGCTGAAATTATCCAGTTTTGTTCAGGTATGTATAATAATCCAAGACTTTGAACTTGATTGATCTGTTTGATTATTTTTCCATCGAAGTACCACAAACCGTTTGCTGTACCAATCCACAATCCATTCATTGTTTGCCTGATAACTCCTACACTGCCTTTAATTTCAGATACTTCTCTGAATAATTTCATTCCTTCAAAGTCACTGATAAACAAACCTTCGGATGTTCCAATTAAATATGAGTTGTTAAATACTCCTACTGCCTGAACATTTCCGTAAATACCGGAAGTTTCATTAAAAAAGGAAACAGGAGAGGAGTACTGTAATCTGTTTACACCTTTTTGTGTAGCTGACCATATATTTCCATTGCTATCTTGTATCAGATCATAAACTTCAGAAGATCTCATTCCTGTATTTATTGAATAAGAAGTAATGATATTGAGTGTTTTATCTAATATAAAAATACCGTTTTTCAATGAATAAAGTGCAAAATTCCCATCTGAAAGAAGTTTTCCGCCAATAATCATAGAATTTATCAGCAGATTTTGTTGATCAGAATTTAATTCAATAGGTGTAAAGCCATCATTATCCCATTTATAAAAACCCAGTTCCTGGGTGATAATTAGCTTTGAGTTATTTTGATAAGGAAGAATTGCAAAAATTCCAAATTCTGTAAAAATATCACCACCGGTAACAGGTTTAAATTCATTGTCCGTATATTCAGCTAAACCAATACTCCTGTCACGAACATATAGTTTATTATTATTTGTGAATGCCAGATGAAAAGATGTTTTTGGCTTAATTACACTTATTTTATTATTGTCATAAATAAATATACCTTCTTCAGATTGAAAAGCAATTTTATTATCAAAAACCAATGTTTTTCTTACGGTTGAAAAGTTTTTGTCTGTATCATTAAGCTTATCACTTAAGGAATAATAACATAGCTTGCCGTAATTATCAGCTTTCAGGTAACCAAAATCGCCCTGACTTCCAACATAAACAGTTTTATTATAAAATGCAAGGGAAGTCACATTTGCACCTAATTTTACCGGTATATATCTCCAGGAATACCCATCATACTGAAGTATCCCATATACAGTTCCTATATAAATCAAGCCCTGATCATCTTCAGTTACAGCCTGAGTGTAACTTGAATAACCTTGACCATACTCTCTCGGAGTAAAATTGGTTGAAGTCTGACGATATAACTGGGAATAAACTGAGAAAACTGTAAAACAAAACAAGAAAAAAGAGATAATCTTTTTCATTTACATGTCGTTAAATTAAATATTTTAGAAAAATGAAAGGTAATGAATTACTTGTCTTTCTTAATATCAAATTCTTCATTCACCCATGATTCAACATAAGTCTTATCAATTGCTCCATAAAAAGAAGTAAAGTAATCATAAACTTCTGCGATTATAGTATCATAAGGCTTTTTCTTGCATGCGTCAATAATTACCTGAACTTCGCTTTTAAGTTGTTCATTAGGAATGAAAAGCAGATCAAAAGTGCTTATATAAGTAGCTTTTGAATTATCATCAATTATTTCATAAAAGTACAGACTCATCGACTCAACGTCAGGATTTGGAATAGGTTTTCCGTCAACTGTGTATAATTCATTTTTATCAATTATCAATGTGTCTGATTTATATGACAATCGTTTATTAATTTCATCACCGTTGTACATATAGCGGATAAAGAAATATGAATTTTCATTCATTGGGAAAGTTTTAGAATTAATTCTGATCTTAAGGTTGTCAATCACCAATAATTTTTCGTTAAAATAAGTACTTATTTGCAATTTACTGGTAAGTAGCTCATTGCTAAAGCCTCTTGTACTTACGGCACTCATAGCTGGAGCAAAAGCGGCTTTCGAAAATGCGCTGGCAGAATTCTGTTCGGTCAGTATTACTCTGCCCATTTCTGAATTAATCATCGCAGCGCGTGAGTTTGGTTTTATAAAAGCAAAATTATCATCACTTTTTACTTCAATTCCACTCTGAAGCGTAATATTAGCCTTTTTTGCAACAATTTCGCCGTTTACACTGATTACCTTGAAAGGTGTCTGAGAATTTAAATATGCTCCTGCAAGAATAAAAATCAAGAAGATATAAGTCTTTTTCATAAGAGTATTATTTGATTAGTAAAATTATGAATTTGTCTCCAAATATAAGCTTTTTTTTATTTAGTTTTCAAAAATCGTACAATATTTATTAAATTCAGACTATTTTATCTGTGTTTATCTGTAATTGTTTTTTTTTGCTATTGATTCACAGATTATTTTTTTAAGTTTTTTTTATATATTTGAAACATATATCAATCTAAACTTCTGTTTCAATGGATCAACTGCAGATGCTAATTGTTATGATAGTTTATATGTCTGTTATAACATTATGGGGTTTTTACCAGGGGAAAAAAGTTAAAACAAATTCAGAATATTCTATTGCAGGCAGAAGATTACCGGGATGGGTTGCAGCTCTTTCTGAAAGAGCTACAGGAGAATCTTCGTGGGCGCTTTTAGGACTTCCCGGGGCAGCATATGCAACAGGATTACTGGAAACATGGACAGCAATAGGTTGTGTTCTTGGTGTTATCTGTGCATGGTTATTTCTGGCCGGAAGATTAAGAAACGAGGCTGAGAAATACGAAATCGAAACTTTTATGGATTTTATTGCAAAACGTCATGGCAACACAGGGAAATATATCAGAATTACAGGCAGTTTAGCAATTGTTTTTTTCTTCTTTTTTTATGTTGGTGCACAATTTATCGGTGGCGGGAAAACAATAGAAAATCTTTTCGGGATAAATCAGTTATGGGGAATGTTGTTTATTGTGATTCTGGTTGTTCCATATACAATTTATGGTGGCTTTCGAAGTGTTACCTACACTGATGTAATTCAGGCAATTATAATGGTTGTTACATTGATTATTGCACCTATTGCCGGAATTATTTATCTTAGCGAAGCACCAGAAGGAACTACTTTTGCACATAGCATAGCTGATGCTTTGACAAAAGCAGGACATGAATATTCATCTTTTACCGGTGGAGCGCAGGTCAGTCATGATAGTCCACTTTATCAGTTTTTATATAATATATTTCCTGAATCACCTGATTTATTGAAAGGTCTTGGAACCGGAATTATAATTGCCGGAGCATTTTCATGGTTTTTTGGATACCAGGGAGGGCAACCACAGCTTACTACCCGTTTTATGGCAATTAAAAGCCCCAAAGAAGCAAAAAGAGCAAGTATAATCGGAATAATCTGGACGATTATAGCATATTCAGGAGCGTTAATGGTTGGATGGATCGGTTTGGCAATATTTGGACCCACCGGTTTGGAAGATCAGGAAAAAGTTATGCCACAGGTATTGACAACTTTATTTCATCCGATAATAGCCGGAATATTGATTACAGGAGTACTTGCTGCCATCATTTCTACTGCAAATTCTCTTTTAATTCTTTCTTCAACAGAATTATCCGAAAGTGTAATTACACCTCTGAATAAAAAGTATGGTCGAAAAAATAGTCCATTATTTCAATCAAGAATTGTAACCGCAGTTTTATCAATAATTGCTCTTACAATGGCATATTTCTCACCCGAAAAATTGATTTACACTATAGTAAGTTTTGTATGGGCAGGCATCGGTTCTACTTTTTCGGTGGTTATTGTTCTCACATTGTTCTGGAAAAGATTTCATGGTATTCCTGCACTTCTGACCATCATTACGGGTATTGTATTTACATTGATATGGATGATGTTTGGAATGGAGCAGTTTATTACTGCCAGACTGATGACTTTTATTATTGCACTTTTGATTGCAGTTTTATCAACATGGATGATAAAGAAAAGGCAATGATTTTCATGCTTTTATAGATTGTAATGAAAACATTTATTTAGCTTGTCAATAGTTTTAAATCAAAGGAAATAATTCAGATGTCGGGAAATTGCTATATTTTTACCAGTCTGAAATATCTAAATCAGGTGTTTTGATACAATGAGGAAATTTTTTTAAATAAAAAAATATAATCAAATGCATTATTTTTCGTCTAAAACAGCGAAGCAATTAATGAGGTCAGAATTGAAACAATCTGTTATATACCGGATAGTATATAATTAGTAATTCATGTTCCTGCAACTATGAAAAAATCAATAATATATTCAAAAGCAGTTATAACCATATTGTTTTTAGCTTTAATTTATAGTGTATCAATTTTCTTCACGAAAGATCTGATAAACAATAATGTAAATAATAATGATTTAGCAATAATAGACTATCTTACAAGCTTTGAGAATTGGAATGAAAAAGGATTAAGTCATTATAAATATGCTCCTGTACTCACATGGCAAAATGAAGGGGATAAGTTTATTGCTTATTATAAAAGACTTGAAGACAAAGAAGGCAATAATTTTTATGTTTCATACGGACCATTAAGTTACTACACTATTTATCTGTTGTCCTCAATGTTTCAGGATGTACCTGATAAACTTTTTATTCTGCTGTTTGCAATGCTGTGGCATTTTTTGGGAGCCATACTTGTTTTTTTAATAATAATCAAAATTTGCAATCTTAGATTTTCCATAACATCACTTCCAGCATTGTTCGGATTTATTGTTTATACATTTTCGGCTCCTTTGTTGTATTCCAATATTTTTCATTTTTTCGCAGAGAATTTTGTACTTCCGCTTGCACTTTTGTCAATCTTGTTTTTTATAGATTATATTAAAAGTGAATTCCGTTTAAAAAGGTTCATGTACTTATCTGTTTTTTTCTGTTTCTTATCGATTTACTCAGAATGGTATGGTGTTTTTCTGGCATTTGTTTTCTTTTTAATGTTGTTCATAAACAGAAAGAATAACAAAAGAGTACTACTTGATATGTTGGTTGTTGGAATTGTTTCTGCTTTGGCAGTCGCAGTAATTGTATTTCAGTATAGTATTATAAGTGGTATCGGAGATTTAAAGAGTTCAATGTCTTTACGTTTTCTTGAGCGTTCCGGATACTTTGGAAATACATACAGTGACCAACGAATGAGCCTGATAAACCCCGAAGCATATAAACTTTTGTTTTGGCAGTTTCACAAATCATTTGTTCCCTTTGGGTATTTTATAATTGCATTATTTATTATATTCCGGATAAGGAAGATTAAATATGAAATTATTGAAAAAAAATCTCTCTTTTTATTATTTACCCCTTTGGCTTTGCATTTTTTAATATTCTTCAATGCAAATGTTTTACACTTTTTTTATATGTCGAAACTAATAATGGTGATGTCAATTTTCGGAGCGATAATATTAAATAAATTTATGAGTTTATATCGTACTCATCTGATAAATATCAGTTTTATGATAATTTCAGCCATATTAATCTTTATTTCATTCATTCATTATAACAACATTAAAACCATAGATAACAAAAGTGCAGAGTTGGATAAAATAGCAAAAATCATTACTGATAATGCAC
>JBDRPR010000144.1:0-3229 GCA_043826845.1 Bacteroidota bacterium | reverse complement strand
CTGTAATAAAACAGAGAATATAATGATTATAAGATATTTATAATAATTCATATTTTATATATCGTATTCCTTGATTTTTCGGTACAAAGTTCGCTCAGAAATTCCGAGTTCTTTTGCAGCATACTTCCTTTTATTGTTATGCCTTTCAAGTGCTTTTATTATCAGTTCTTTTTCTTTGTCCCCAATAGAAAGCGATTCCTCAATATATTCAACTGTATCCTGTATATTTATATTTTTTGTATTGTCATAAGAAACTGTTTCATTGTTAACGATATCCTCCTGAACGATTGCTTCTTTTTCATTAATCAATTTTCTAATCAGGAAATCTTTTTCTTTGAATGAATCAGCGCTATTGTCACCACGTTGAATGACATCATAAACAAGTTTTTTAAGTTCAGACATGTCATTTTTCATATCAAAAAGAATCTTATATAAAATTTCTCTTTCTGTATTGAATGTTTTTTCATCAACACCTTTATTATATATAGCAGGAAGTTTCACCGAGTTACTATCGGGCAGATATTTCACCAGAACTTCATCACTTATATTTCTGTTTTCTTCAATAATTGAAATTTGTTCTGTAATATTTTTTAATTGTCTGATATTTCCTGGCCATCTATAGGTATAAAGGGTTTCCTGTGCTTTTTCATCCAGTCTGATAACAGGCATTCTGTATTTTTCTGCAAAATCCTGAGCAAATTTTCTAAATAATAAGTTTATATCTTCTTTTCTATTTCTGAGAGGAGGGATAAATATTGGAACAGTATTCAGTCTGTAAAACAAATCTTCTCTGAATTTATTATTGTTTATCGCATTGTTTATATCCATATTTGATGCAGCTACAACACGGACATCAGTTTTTATAACTTCAGATGATCCGACTTTCATAAATTCTCCTGTCTCAAGCACTCTTAATAATCTTACCTGAGTCGAAAGAGGGAGTTCAGCAACTTCATCCAGAAAAATAGTACCTTTATCAGCCACTTCGAAATAACCTTTTCGTTTCTCATGTGCTCCTGTAAATGAGCCTTTTTCATGTCCGAATAATTCAGAATCTATTGTACCTTCAGGAATTGCACCGCAGTTAACGGCGATATATTTCCCGTGTTTTCTGGTACTGAAGTTATGAATTATCTGAGGAAGTATTTCTTTTCCCACACCGCTTTCACCTGTTATTAAAACGCTTAGGTCAGTGGAAGCAACCTGAACTGCAATTTCTATTGCTCTTTCCAACTCTTTTGAACTGCCGATTATACCAAACCTTTGTTTTACCTGTTGAATATCCATAAATCTGTTATTTTTTTCAATTTTACATTATACATAACAGATTACAAAGTTATAAATTGTTTGATAATTTTATTATATTTTAGCGAATGAACCGGATAAAAGTTTTTGTAATAATAATAAAAGTATTATCTTTATCATGTTAATTGTTTGAAATGATAACTTATAAAGTTTTTATCGTTATAAAGTATTACAAATAATTAATAACTTCAGAAATAATTTATGGGAATGAATAGCGATTATACTTTTGATGGCAAAACAATTCTGATTGCTGAAAATGATGAGACAAATTTTATTTTTTATAAAGAAGTTTTTCGAAAGACTAAGGCTGAAGTAATTTGGGCAAAGAATGGAATTCAGGCGATCGAAATCTGTAATAACAATAAAAAGATAAACTTAATAATCATGGATATTCAGATGCCACAGTTAAATGGCATTGAAGCAGCAATTGCAATAAAAAAAATAATGGATGTTCCCATTGTAGTATTAACAGCTTTTGCGATGAAAAGCATTCATGAAAAATGCATAAAAGCTAACTGTGAGGATTTTATCACCAAACCTGTTAAGTACAAAGAACTTTTGATGGTAGCAAATAAATATCTCGGATAATTTCACTTCTTTTTTCGGATTAACAAATCTTTTTTACCTTTATCCCGCAATCAAAATGCTTTAATGAAGTTTATAGGAATAATACCAGCAAGATACGCATCGACCAGATTACCTGGTAAACCACTTATCGATATATTGGGAAAACCGATGATTCAATGGGTTTATGAAAGATCTGTACAAGCATTAGATACTGTTTTTGTTGCAACAGATAATAAAAGAATTCTGAATGTCGTTCATGGATTCGGAGGGAATGCTGTAATGACATCGAAAAAACACAAAAGTGGCACTGACCGATGTTCCGAGGCAGTTGAAATAATTTCTGAAATGTTATCAGAAAAATTTGATATTATTATTAACATTCAGGGAGATGAACCATTTGTTTTTCCAGAGCAGATCAATGCAATAAAAAAGTGCTTTAAATCTTCAAAAACTCAGATTGCCACACTGGTTAAGCCAATCAATAATTCACATGACATTTTTGATTCTTCAAAACCCAAAGTAGTTATTAATAAAAATAAGGAAGCTATTTATTTCAGCCGTTCTCCGATTCCTTATATAAGAGAAGCTGATAAAAAGGAATGGATAAAATATAATTTTTATAAGCATATAGGTTTATATGCATACCGCTATGATATTCTGAAAAAAATCACTGCTCTTAAGCCCGGTTTTTTAGAAAAATGTGAATCTCTCGAACAACTCCGCTGGATTGAAAACGGATATAAAATAAAAGTTGATTTTACTGAATACGAAAGCATTTCTATTGATACGAAAAAAGATTTGCAAAAGCTGAAACAGGCAAGTTTGCTGTAAATAAAATCCCAAGACTCAAGAACCAAATCCCAAGTGATTAGCGTACCGATGGCTATCGGTAGAAGATCAACGAATTTTGATTTGCGAAGTGTATAAATAGTTACTTTTCTGACTTCTATTGTTCATGATTTAAGTGTTCTTTTGTTTAATAATAAAAAATAAAAGCAACCATTATTACTATTTATTTGTCTTAATTTGTTGTATATTTGAATTTCAATCTGATTTAACTTTAACCATTAACTCATGAAAAAACTAATTATTATCATTGTGGCTCTTGTCTCCAGTCAAATGTATTCACAGGGATGGACAGAACTACCAAGTTTTCCTTCTAGTCAACTCAATGTAGTTGAAATGGTAGATTCCAATACAATATATGTTGGAGGATGGAATCAGTTTTTATTTAAAACTACTGATGGTGGAGCTACATGGAGTCAATCTGTACCGGAAATGTTAATTAGTGACATTGATTTTCCAAGCAAGAATACTGGTTATATAGTTGGTGATTCGGTCAGGAAAACAACAGATG
>JBDRPR010000143.1:0-5780 GCA_043826845.1 Bacteroidota bacterium | reverse complement strand
CAGAAGAAAATGGAAAGATTTTATTGAATTGAAAGGGGCATTTGGAAATAATTTGAAAAATATCAACGTCAGATTTCCGTTAAACGTAATTACAGTTGTTACAGGTGTAAGTGGGTCAGGAAAATCAACATTGGTATGCGACACATTGTTTCCTGTATTAAAAAAGCAGTTTGGAGGAATTAATATTAAACCCAAATCTTTTCATTCAGTTTTGGGGTCAATAGATCGCATTACCGATGTTGAATTAATTGATCAAAATCCTATCGGTAAATCAACAAGATCAAATCCTGTCACATATGTCAAAGCTTATGACGAAATCAGAAGCTTGTTTTCTAAACAAAAGTTGTCACAAATTAATGGTTATCAGCCAAAGCATTTTTCTTTTAATGTTGATGGGGGCAGATGTGATGAATGTCAGGGAGAAGGAATAATAAAAGTGGAAATGCAATTTATGGCTGATGTTAATCTGGTTTGTGATAGTTGCAAAGGTCATAGATTTAAGGACGAGATTTTGGAAATTCGCTATAAAGGCAAAAATATCTTCGATATTTTAGAAATGAGCATAGAGGATGCAATTGAATTTTTCGGAGAGGGAAATAGCCTTGATGAGAAAAGAGTAGTTGAAAAATTAGCTCCCTTGGTTGATGTGGGTTTAGGTTACGTAAAAATGGGACAATCTTCAAACACATTAAGTGGTGGCGAAAGTCAAAGAGTTAAATTAGCTTCATTTTTAGGAAAAGACCATAAACAACCTGTTCTGTTTATTTTTGATGAACCAACAACAGGATTGCATTTTCATGACATAAACAAATTGCTTTATTCTTTTAATGCATTAATAAAAAAGGGACATTCAATAATAATAATTGAACATAATCAAGAGGTGATTAAATGTGCTGATTGGATTATTGATTTGGGACCTGAAGGTGGATCTGAAGGAGGTGAGATAATTTTTGAAGGAGTTCCTGAAAATATAATTAAATGTAGTAAATCCCACACTGGTAAATATCTGAAAAATAAAAAACTCTGCAATTAGCAGAGTTCATTATTAAAATATTTTTACGGGAATTTAAAACTGATCAAATGAATTTTCAACATTCATAAAGCCAATTAGCAAAGCAACGCATCCACTAAGGATTTCATCATTTAATTCATCAGTAGTCTGAACCTGAATTGCAATAATCAACATTTGACTTGACTCAAGTTTAAAATCCCACACATTTGTATATTTGGACTTTTTATTATCAAATAAAACATTTCTATCAGCATCTAACACCTGAAACTCAATAGGAGGTAATTTATCATCACCACATATTGCCAATCTATAATCCTGTCCTGAATAAAAAGTTTTAAACAGTTCAGCTGTTTCGCCTTCTGACAGTACAGTAGCATTATAAATTCCATCGTGAACATACGGCAATAATTCTAATTTGCAGATTTTTTTTGCAAAAGTTTTGCATTGTGCATTTGTAGTTAATGAAAAAACTGAAATTGCACTTAAAATCAATATTATTCCTAATATCTTTTTCATGTTTAAATTATTTATTTGGTAATTTCGTTTCTAATTTGTTCTATAGTACTACATAATTTTTCAAATACTTCAGGGCTGATTGATGTTTCAGTATGTGATTTTAATGTAGTAACACTAGATCCATCTTCAGTAACGGCTTCTATTTGAGAAGAAGATACTTGTACCTGATCAAAAATTGTTTTTAATTTTTCCAATTCAGGTTTTAAAGATATAACATTTTCATCATCAGGATATTCATTAAGCAGACTAATTAAAGTGCTTAATGATAATCTTTGATCAATAATTCTTTCTACCAGTTCTTTATTTGATGAAGTTGTCATAGTAATTTTTGTTGCAATGTATAATCCTTCTAACCAACCTCCCACTAAAATTATTGCAGCAGTTTCAGCACGATCGTTTTCCTTCAGGAATGAATTTGAATTCATAAATGTTTCTGAAATAATTTCCATCAACGAATCCCGATTGTTGACATTCTTTTCCATTCTCTCAATAATTGTCTGATCAATTGCATTTAATATACCCAATTCTTCTGCAAGTTTTTTGGTAGCAGTAAGATATTTTATGGTTGACTGTGATTGGTCAAACATACTGGCGAAACTTAAATCAGCACTATAAACACCAAGATTAAGTGACATACTTTTACTTGTAGTATAGTTTGATAGATTTTCAATTTTATTAAGGTATTCCTCATTATACTTTGCTCCTGCCCTTTTCATAAGCATAGCTGTTTCAATAGGAGAAGGCAGAGAATAAAATACCTGTTTTGCTTTATTAAAATCATTGGCCAAATCATCTTCCAGGCCAATAACATCATCAATAGCATCCTCAACATTATCTCCATCAGATTTGCAACTATAAAAAACTGCAGTCAAACAAAAAACTGTTATTATTGCGACTGTTTTGAATTTTAATAAGTTAAGTTTCATATATTCTTTGTTAATTCTTAATAATAATGCATTAAATAATTATTCGCTAAAAGTAGTATAAATTTTTATAAAAAAAAAAAATAAATAAAAAAATGCATATAATATTTTTTTTCGGTTACATTACATTTTTCAATTTCATATATACGAGTCGATATTATTATTGTTTCAGAAAAGGTAGAAAATATTAATTTTTAATGAACACTTGAAAAATATTTCATAAACTGTGATCTTTCATATGTTAACGGATTATCTATTTTGCTGTAATTTAACAGACCGGAAAAATCAGACATTTTTTTAAAGTTATATTGATCCATCCAGTCACTGATTTCGGAATTTATCTTACTTAAAAATTCTAATCCGTTTTTATATAGAGATGAACAAACCTGCAATGTGGATGCTCCTGCCAAAATCATTTTAATAGCAGCTTCTCCGCTATGAACGCCGGTTGAACCTGAAATTTGAATATCATTTACCTTATCTGAAACCAAACCAATCCAACGTAGCACCAATCTTATATCAGCAGGACAACTGAATATTTCTGATGAAATCAATTTCATCTCCCTAATATTTATATCAGGTTCATAAAATTTATTGAATAATGTTACAGCCTTTAGTCCTCTATATTGCAATTGATTGATTAAATATAATATGTTTGTAAAATTGTAACCCATTTTAATAATAATAGGAAGAGTTGTTTTCGCTTTCACTTTTTCAAATATTTTATAATAAATATTCTCATAATGCATAGATGGATTATTTTGATCAACAGGTACAATATTTATATTTAACTCCAATGCATCTGCCCCTGCATTTTGTATCTTGGTAGCAAAACCTGTCCAATCTTCACCAGTAACACAATTAATACTTGCTATTACAGGAATTTTCACTTCTTTTTTTGCTCCCTCAATTAATTTTAAATAATCACTGATTGAATTATTCTTCACATAATTTCGAACATAATCTTCAGCTTCAGGATACTCTGAGTTTCCCTTTGCTAATATCTTTCCGGATTCAAATTCAATTTGTTCTTCGAATAAAGATTTAAGAATTACAGCACCAGCACCAAATTTTTCAATTTTTTTAATTTTTTCGACAGAATCTGTCAATCCTGAACTGCCCACTATTACGGGACTTTTTAATTTCATACCAATAAAACTGGTTTCCAGGTTTGCCATTACAATGTAAATTATATTATATTATTGTATCAATTATTATCTTCTTTCACCAAAAATTAATGTTCCAATTCTTAGCATCGTACTTCCTTCCTCCAAAGCAATTTTGTAATCATCCGACATGCCCATAGACAATTCTTTAAATGCAATTTCGTTATAAAAGTACTTATTTTTAATACTCCTGAAACAATTCGTAAGGTATTTAAATTCTTTTCTTATAATAAAATCATCTTCAGTAAATGTTGCCATTCCCATAAACCCTGCAATCTTTACATTTGCCAATTGTTTGAATTCTGCTGAATCAAGCATATCAATAATTTCTTCCATCGAAAATCCAAATTTTGTTTCTTCCATTGCAATGTGAAGCTGTAGCAGACAATCTATTTTTCGGGAATTATTTTTAGCTTCTTTATCAATCTTTTTCAACAAATTAAAACTATCCACAGAATGAATCGCGCCAATAAAAGATGTTAAATATTTTACTTTATTAGATTGCAAATGACCAATCATATGCCATTCAATATCAGAAGGTAATTTTTCCTTTTTTGTCAATAATTCCTGGACTTTATTTTCCCCGAATATTCTATGTCCTTCATCGTATAAAAATTTTATCCTTTCAGTGTCCTGATTTTTTGTTACAACAATTAACTTGACATTTTCAGGTAATGATTTTTTAATACTGAGAAAGTTTTCTTTTAAATTCTGCATTAAGTTAATATATATAGGAGCAGGATAACTCGATTTAATCTAAAAGATGAATTACCAGCCCACTTCTCAATTTTGGTTCAAACCAGGTTGTCTTTGGTGGCATAATATTTCCTGAATCGGCAATATCAATTAACTGTTTCATTGAAACCGGATATAAGGCAATTGCGGCAACCATTTCTCCACCATCAACGCGCTTTTTCAATTCTCCAAGTCCACGGATACCACCTATAAAATCAACACGTTTTGAAGTTCTGAGATCTGTTATAGCAAGAATCCCATCCAATAAGTGTTTTGATAAAATTGTTACATCAAGTACTCCAATGGGGTCACTATCATCGTAAGTTCCTTCTTTCGCATTCAATTTGTACCATTTATCTTCAAGGTATAATGAAAATTCATGCAATTTTGAAGGTTTATAAATATCAGTACCCATGCATTCAATAGAAAAAATCTCACGAAGTTTTGTAATAAATTCATAAGGTGTCATTCCATTGAGATCTTTCACCGTTCTATTATAATCAATTATATTTAATTGATTATCAGGGAAATGAACAGCCATAAAAAAATTATACTCTTCATTTCCTGTATGATTAGGATTTTTTGCCTTCTTTTCTATTCCAATTCTTGCTGCAGCTGCAGTTCTGTGATGTCCATCGGCAACGTATGTGCATGGGACTTTTGTTGCAAATAAAAATTCTATTTGATTAATAATTTCAGAATCGTTAACAGTCCAAAAATGATGTCCAAAGCCATCTTCTGCAACAAAGTCGTACTCAGGCTCTTGATTATTAACAATGCTATTTACTATTTCATCTATTTCAGGAACTGCTTTATAAGAAAAGAAAACCGGTTCAATATTAGCATCAGTGTACCTTGTCAGTATCATACGGTCATCTTCCTTGTCAGGCCTGGTTAACTCATGCTTTTTTATCTTTCCATCCTGATAATCCTGGCAAGCGGCACATCCAACAATACCATACTGGGTTTTATTATTCATTGTCTGAGCATAGATGTAAAATTTAGCTTCTTTATCCTGCACCAGCCAGCCATTTTTCTGGAGATTTTTAAAATTTTCAACAGCTTTGTTGTAAACTATTTCTGAATGAACATCCGTTCCTGATGGGCAATCAATTTCAGCTTTAGTTACATATAGCAGAGAACAGTCCCTGCCCTTTGCCATCTGAGCCGCTTCCGTGCTATTCATCACATCATATGGAAGACATGCCAGGTCCTTAGCTATATTTTTTAATGGTCTTAATCCTTTAAATGGTTTTATTATCGACATAATCTATTTATTAAAAAATTTGATGATCTCTTTTGCAAGAGTGATGCTTATTCTGTCTTGAGCTTCAGTGGTTGCACCCCCTAGGTGCGGAGTTACAGATACATTTTTATGCTTTAGAAGTTTTTCATTAGGATACGGTTCATTTGAGAAAGCATCAATAC
>JBDRPR010000142.1:0-2140 GCA_043826845.1 Bacteroidota bacterium | reverse complement strand
TATACGTCATATTATGCTTAACATAACACTAGATATAGATAATCAAAAAATTAACATTTATTTTATTTATTAATAATTAAATGTTGATAAACTGGAATGTTAATTCATTTATCCATTTGTTATTTAATAAAATCCAGTCTTTTTTACAACTGGTTTGTTTAAATCCAGCTTTTTTAAATAAATTAATACTCGCTATATTATATTCAAAAATATTGCAATATATCTGATGCAGATCGAGAAAAGAAAAACAATATTTTTTAATTATATCAATTGATTCGTATGCATATCCCTTATTTTTAAATTCATTTTCAGCAATTAATATACCGATTCCAACTCTTCGGTTTAATGAATCAAAATCGAACAGATCAATAGTCCCGATCGTTTTTTGAGTTTGAATTTGAACAATCATAAATCTGGTTTGTTTTGTTTGAAATATATCCAAATGCGAATTTTCGATATATTTCCTAAGAATGAATTTTGAAAAAGGAACTAATGTGTTGCTAACTCTCCAGATATCAGGATTATTTTCCCATAGATAAAACAATTCCAGATCTTCAGGTTCAATAGCTCTGAGCTTTATTCTTTGACTCTCTAAAATTGCAGACATTATTTTATAATACCAATGGGATTAAGAATTATTGGTTTCCTTAAATAATAAAAAGATGATTCATTGGGAATAATAATTTTATTATTTACAAATTCACCTTTATCACAGGAAATGATATATTCAGTTTTTGATTTAGGTAGCACTAACAGATATTTTCCGGATGTTTTATTTGGTTTAAATTCTCCGATTATATTATCAGTTTTCGCATCATTTACTGTTAAAACAGCATCATAGATTATTTCACCAGTTCCCTGTTTTTGTATGGTTCCTGAAATAACAATCAATGATCTTTCAGGCAATGATGCCAAATCCATAAGGTAAATATCTTTCTTTCCACGAGTGTCTTTTTTTTCTGACGAATAATATGCTCTTTTTCCATCGGATGAAAGAACATAAAAAAGATCGTTTTCGATCGTATTTATTGGATACCCAAGATTTTGAGGTTCAGTAATTGTGCCATCATCCTTAAATACTGAGAAAAACAAATCAAAGCCTCCCATGGATCTGTGACAATTTGAACTAAAATAAAGAGTTGTTCCATCCTGATGAATAAATGGACCAGCTTCATCAAAAGCAGTATTTATGATGTCACCCATACTAAGTGCTAGCCCCCATTCTCCATTAGGAAGGCGATTTACATAATAGATATCGTATCCGCCATATCCTCCCGGTCTGTTACTGGTGAAATATAAAGTTCTTCCATCAGGAGAAATGGTAGCATGTTCCTCATTATATTCCGTGTTTATGTTTGATCCGAGTTTTTGTGGCTTAGACCAATCACCGTTTGCAAAAAAACTATTATAGAGATTCCCACCTTCACCTACATCATCCTTATAAATAAATAGCTCATTTCCATCAACAGATAAAGCGATTGAGGCTTCATGTTCCATAGTATTGATATTATAGCTTATTTTTTCCGGCAACTGCCATTGTCCATTTTCTTTTATTGATAAATATATATCTTCAAAATATTGACCATCTGTTGTTTTCAAATTGCCTGTACTACCTTTTCTTTTTGAAGTAAATACCATTTTTGTTTCATTAATATCAACAACCGGACTATGGTCATCAAATTCAGAATTAACAGTATCTCCAAGGTTGAGTATATCAATCTGAACAGGATTTTTAAGATAAGTTTGACCATTAAGGGCGTATTTGCTTATTTTATCAAGATACTCTATTTTTAAAGGATCCAAGATATATGGTTTATATTGTTCGAAATATTTCAGCGCATTGTCAAAATCATAATTCAGATAATACATTTCACCAAGATACAAAAGTGTAATTGGAGGAGCATTGGTTTCTTTATATATTCCAGTTTTATATTCAGGTGATACATTTTGAGTAGCTTTAGTTAAATATGGAATAGATTTTAATTTATCATTTTTTTCTTTAAAATTGTAATAGCAAAAGCCTATGAGATAGTTGATATTTGAATTTGCAGGATCTGTTTCGTGTAATTTTATCAGAATATCCAAAGCAGATTGGGGGTTTCCTAATTGCATTTCTTTCTGAGCATCAATAAACAACTGT
>JBDRPR010000141.1:0-14840 GCA_043826845.1 Bacteroidota bacterium | reverse complement strand
CGCGATATTTCAGTTTTTGTGGTTAAAGCATCTCAGAACGAGCCTAAAATGATATTAAAAGAAGCCGTTTCAAAAAAAGAAAAAGCTATTTCTGAACAGCAGCCATATAAGGAAATATGGATGGTGTTTGACGATGATAATCGTAAAAATCTTAAAACTATTTTTGAAGAAGCAAAAAGCAAGGAATTAAAAATTGCCTATTGCTCGCTTTGTATAGAATGTTGGTTCCTTATGCATTTTGAAAAAAAGACATACATTTTTTCTGATGCAAAGAAAGTGAAAACACTTTTAAAAAAACACATTCCGGGTTATCACGAAACAATGCCTGGTGTTTATAATGAATTATTACTAAAGTATGAAAAAGCAAAGTTAAACGCTGAATGGTTAAGGAAACAAAAGGGATATCAGGATATGTACAGGTCATATATATTAAAGCCTGTTGTAACTATTGATTTATTAATTGAAACAATTAAATCTTATAATAAATAAATCCTATGCCCCAGACAGCAATAAAATCAGTTCGTGATATAATATTTTACCAGTATGCTAAAATCATTTCCAGTTCAGCCGGTTTTGGGAAAGAAAACTATGGCATGATCATGTCAAACTGGAAAAAATTTAAATCAGGGGAGATGCATTGGTCTACTTCTGTCCGAGAATGGTTGCGTGAACATGAAAACCATAATAAATGCATATATTGTGGAGCAGAAGGCAAATTGACAACAGAACACATATTACCGAGAAGCAAAGGCGGAGAAGACATCTCAGACAATGTGGTTAGAGTTTGTAAAGCCTGCAATTCATCCAAGGGGGACAAACGGCTTTATGAGTGGAAAGGTTTGAAGAATAAAGACTCTCACCATCGTATTGCAGAGGGCAAGTATTTAAAGTATCTTTACAGTTTGCACGAAAAAAGAGGAACTTTGGAAGCTAATACTGTAACAGAACTATGCAAAAACTGTGATATGAGCAAACTTTGTGAACGTGATTATTCTGTTGAAAAACTAAGTGTATACTGTATTGAGGGCTGTTTTAACAATATCAAAAAAAATTAAATGAAATTATAGCAGCGTAAAATGTCTGAACTGTGATTTTTGTGATTAAATGATTTCTATGATAAAAAAAGAATACAAATATTCAGAACTCACATCCAAAATTATTGGCTGTGCAATGACTGTTCATAAAACATTAGGAAATGGGTTTCAGGAAGTGATTTATCAGCGTGCACTCGAAATCGAAATGCAATATATGGAGATTGAGTTTTCAAGAGAATTTGAAATGCCAATCTTTTATAGAGAAAAGCAAATAGGAACCAGACGAGTAGATTTTTTAGTAGAAGGAGTTATATCGGTGGAATTAAAAGCAATTACAAAATTGGAGGATGTTCATTTTGCACAAGCCATTAATTATTTAGAAGCATATAATCTCGAAATAGGATTACTTATTAACTTTGGCGAAATAAGCTTAAATTTTAAGCGCCTTACTAACAAAAAATACAAATCAGAACAATCACAAAAATCAAATAAATCATAGTTTAGACAATTATCGTGGCACAAACTAAAATAGAATGGACTGAAAGCACCTGGAACCCAATTACGGGCTGCACAAAAATATCATCCGGTTGTAAGTTCTGCTATGCTGAAATAATGACTCGGCGATTGAAAGCTATGAGGCAGGAAAAATATAAAAACGGATTTAACCTGACTCTTCATCCTGAAGTTTTAAATGAACCTTACACATGGAAAAAGGGGAAAATGGTTTTTGTAAACTCAATGAGCGACCTGTTTCACAAAGATGTGCCAGTTGAATACATTCAAAAGGTTTTTAAAGTAATTAAAGAAAATCCGCACCATGTTTTTCAGGTATTAACAAAGCGTGCCGATGTGCTGAGATATTACGATAGCGAAGGTTGGCTTGATTGGCCACACAATTTATGGATGGGTGTTACGGTTGAAAATAAAGATGTATTAAACCGTATTGATAATTTAAGGAACACAGGTGCAAGAGTTAAATTTCTTTCTTGTGAACCTTTGTTAAGCCCATTATACAACATGAATTTGCAAGAGATAGACTGGGTAATTGTGGGTGGTGAAAGCGGAAGAACTCCACGCCCCATGAAAGAAGAGTGGGTAATTGACATTAAAGACCAATGCCAGAATTCCGATACTGCCTTTTATTTTAAACAATGGGGAGGAACCAATAAAAAGAAAGCAGGAAGTGCTCTTAAAGGGAAAGTATATAAAGAAATGCCAGTTCTTATTTGATATGAATATAAAATTTTAAATAAACAATCATACAATGCCTACAATATCAGCGACATGTTTATTTGACGGCTATTTGACTGGATTTGTAAGTTATTAACAATTTGAAGAACAATGCAGAGCATAAAATATTGCTTTTTATTTAAAACAATAGAGAGGAACTAATAAAAAGAGAGTGGGGGCGCGCCTTAAAGAAAAGGCTTATAAAGAGATACTATAATTGTTAATAAATTAAATGAAATATTTGCTGCATAATATTAAATTTGCAATATGATAAGAGATTGCAAAATAATTAAAGAATTGCCTCAAGGGGGACAAAAAATTATTCACTTGGCTGAACATCCAAAGGTTGGCACTGTAGTTATTAAAAAAGGTGCGATAAAAAGCTTTACTTCTCTTGAAAGAATTAAACGAGAAGTAGAGTTGCTTTCTGAATTAAAGTCTGAATATTATCCGCATCAATATCATTTTAATATTGATGTAAAAACTAAAGAATTTGAAATTGTTGAAGATTACATTGAAGGTAAAGTTTTAAGAGAAATTATGTCTCAATTTAAAACTCCTAAAGAAATTTTTACTCTTTTCAACTTTTTGGTAAAAGGACTTTCTGTTATTTGGGATAAAAACATTGTTCATAGAGATTTAAAACCCGAAAATATTATTATACGACCAAATGGAATGCCTTGTATTATTGATTTAGGCATTGCTCGTTTTTTAGATTTAGAATCACTTACTAAAACAATTTCACCAATGGGTCCATGCACTCCTATTTACGCTGCACCAGAGCAATTGGCGAATAACAAAAATTTAATTGACCCACGTACTGATTTTTTTGATTTAGGAATTATTGCTTTAGAACTCTATTTGGGTGTTCATCCTTATGACCCTGCTTATGTTGGCAATCATTTCTCTATTGTAGAAAATATAATGCAAAATAAATACATTGTAGAATCCGGTACGGTAAAACGTGATGACGTAGTTGTAGAATTTGCAAATAAAACATTGCAAATACAGCCTTATGACAGATTTAGAAATTATCAGATGTTAACCGCTTTTATAGCTAGACAAATTTAATATGAAAGTATATCATCAAACAGGATTTAGAGATAAATGGAATATAGAAAGTTTCCGAAATGGTGTTGGAAATGGTTTGATTTTTTCGCCCATCAACATTGATGCTGATAAATTATTAGCCTTAGATGTTAAGTTGAAACAATCTGGTTTTCTTGACCCACAATTGTATTTATTAAATGAAGCAAAGGGTACTATAGATACATATCCATATTTTCCAGGCAATTTAAAACCCGATTTCACAACTCCGGATTTAGATAATAGCCATATTCAATTGGCTCAATTATGTGTGGATTATCAAATGGAAAATGATTTTCAGTATTTAATAATTCCTTCAAGATATTATGCTGACAATCCTACAACTTATTTTGCCCAAAGCACAGATTATTTTGTAATTCCGTTTTGCGATTATGTAAAGGAAAATAAAATTCAAAAAAAGATTCTTCTTTCTGTTATCGTAAAAACAATAATGCTATCCGATGAAGTAAAACGAAATGAAGTCTTAAACTGGATAACAGGACATCAGAACATAGACGGTGTTTATTTGATTTTTGAAAATAATTTTGCCAGTAAGCAAATTAAAGACTTTGACTATTTATTAAATGCTTTAAAATTTATTAAGGTTTTAAAAGATAATCAAATGGAAGTGCATTTAGGTTACAGCAATACTGAAGCACTTTTGTATAGTATTGCAATGCCAGATTCTGTTACAGTTGGTTCTTATGAAAACTTGCGTTCATTTGGCATAAAACGCTTTCAGGATTTGGAAAAAAGTCAAATGAGACCACCCAATGCAAGATTATACAGCACGCAACTTTTGCAATGGATAGATTATGAATACATTCAGGCAATGAAAAGTTTGATGCCTGATTATGCTGACTATTTTGACGAGTCGGAATATAGACCACTAATGTTTACACCTGAATTTAAATGGCATTTTGCAAAGCCCGAACCTTACAAACATTATTTTTATGTGTTCGATAAGCAAATAAAAAGTTTGCCACCTACACAAGAAGGTAGAATTGACGAACTGAAAGGTACTATAAAAAATGCTTTAAGTTTATTTAAGAAAATAGAAAATGAAGTCCTTTTGGATGATGACAGCGATGGCTCTCATTTGCCAACTTGGTTTAATGTAATTAACGCTTTCCAAAAAGAATTAAAAAATAAAAATGTTTGAAACAGAACAAGAAATGTCATTAATGTTTGAGAAATTTCTGAAAGCGAATTTCGGAAATGCTTATCTCAAAGAATGTCAAGGTTTATTTGGCGTTCCTGACTTTGTATTTTACGCCAAACAAAAACAAGAAGTTTCTATAATTTCTTTTGAGTTGAAACTGAAAAACTGGAAAAAAGCAGCAAAGCAAGCTTTTCGTTACAAGAGCTTTTCGAATATTGCTTATGTAGTGCTTTGTAGTAAAAATGTTAATGCTGCCTTGAATAACATTGAACTATTTGAAAAATATAATATTGGCTTGGCAATATTTGATACTGACAGTGATTTTGAAATTTTATATAAACCCGAATCAGGTAAACCTTATTCAGAGAACTTAAATCAAAAATTGGTTGAAACAATAAGTTCAAGCAGAAAAAAGTCAAAGAATATCGAAACACTTGTTAGATAATTTAAATTCAATGGAGCAATTATCTGACGAAAACCAAATCCCAAAACACTGGCAAATAAAAAAGCTCGGAGAAATTTCGAAGGTTAAAGGTGGCAAAAGATTGCCCAAAGGTGATACATATTCAGATGAAGTTACTCGTTTTCCATATTTAAGAGTTACTGATTTTGAGAATCTAACAATTAATACTAAGAAACTTAAATACTTAAAGGAAAGCACACAAAAATTGATTAAAAACTATATTATTTCAAAGGATGATGTTTATATTTCAATAGCAGGTACTATAGGAGTAACCGGAACAATTCCTGCTATTTTGGATGGTGCTAATTTGACAGAAAATGCAGCGAAAATTACTGAGCTAAAGAATTGTTACAATAAATTCATTTCACTTTTTCTTACTTCAATAGATGGACAATCACAAATTAAGAATTATACAAAAACAACCACTCAACCCAAATTGTCTTTATATAGAATTGAACAAATTGATATTCCTCTTCCCCCTCTTCCCGAACAACAAGCCATCGTATCCAAAATAGAAGAACTCCTTAGCGATTTAGAAAACGGAAAACAACAACTATTAACAGCACAACAACAATTAAAAGTATACCGAAAAGCTTTGATAATGGAAGGTGTTACAGGAAAACTTACTTTAAAGTGGAGAACTGAACATCCTGAAATAGAAAGTTCTGAAAAAGTGTTTCAGAAGATACAAAATCTACTTGATAAATCATTTAAGGTAGCATCAGAAGAAGCTGCCTCCAACGGGAAAAGAAAACCGAAAGACCAAAGGAAAAATAAAAGAACAACTAATGTGGAAGCTGATCTACCAGAACTACCAGAAAGTTGGAATTATTACAGATTAGAAGACATTACTTTTTTGGTAACAGACGGAACTCATTTTACTCCTAAATACCAAAAAACCGGAGTAAAGTTCTTATCAGTAAAGAATGTTAGGCCATTTTATTTTAGAGAAGAGGATGTGAAATATATTTCACAAGAAGAGCACAAGTCTTTAATAGAGCGATGCAATCCTCAAAAAAATGATATTCTGTATACTAAGGTTGGAGCTACTTATGGATATGCTGCTAAAGTGACAATGGATTATGATTTTAGCATCTTTGTTAGCCTTTGTTTAATAAAACCTGTTTACAAATATTTTTCAAGTGACTTTCTTGAAATTTTAATGAATTCAGAGTTAGTGTTCAAACAAGCGAGAAAAAGAGTAAGTGGTAGTGGTGTTCCAGACCTACACTTAATTGAAATCAGAGATTTTAAAATTCCGCTTCCTTCCTTAGAAGAACAACTACAAATTGTTGAAGAACTAGAAAGTAAACTCACAGTTTGCGATAAAATAGAAGAAACAATAAAAGAAGCTTTGCAAAAAAGCGAAACACTGCGGCAGTCAATTTTACAAAAAGCATTTAGCGGTCAGTTAATAAAAAATCAGGGCAATCACAAAAATCAAATAAATTATGGTTCAGACAATTGAAACATTAAGGCAAAGCATTTTGAAAAAGGCATTTGAGGGAAAATTGGTAAAAATAAACAGTTGAAAATCTCATAAAAAATTAAAGATGAGTTATTTAAAAGCAAAGGAATACAAACCTTTTGAAGCAATAAAACATATTTCTGAAGATGGAATTGAGTTTTGGTATGCTCGTGAACTTGCCGAAGTACTTCAATATGTGCAATGGAGAAATTTCCAAAAAGTATTGGAACGGGCTATACTGGCATGTAAAAACAGCGGATACAGCATATTTGACCATTTTGCTGAGGTCAGCAAAATCGTGGAAGCCGGAGCGACTTCAAAACCGATTGTCGATTTTAAACTCACCCGCTACGCCTGTTATTTAATCGTTCAAAATGGTGACCCGCGTAAAGAAGTGATTGCCCTTGGGCAAACTTATTTTGCCATTCAAACCAGGCGACAGGAAGTTGCTGATTATTTTAATCAGCTTGATGAAGACAACAAACGTTTGGTGATTCGTGGTGACATCAAACAATGGAATCAAATGCTTGCCGAAGCAGCACATAATGCAGGAGTTATCAGCAACGAAGAATATGCAGCTTTTCAGAATTCCGGTTATATGGGGCTTTACGGAGGTTTGAAAGTCGAGGATATTCATAAAAAGAAAAAATTAAAACCAAAAGATAAAATTCTTGATTATATGAGTAGTACTGAATTGATAGCTAATCTGTTCAGAATATCTCAAACTGAGGAAAAATTAAAAAGAGACAATACATCAACTGCAGATGCCACCAATGAAGTTCATTTTATTGTCGGTAAAGAAATCAGAAAAAGCATTGAAAGAGTGGGTGGAACAATGCCTGAAGATTTGCCTGTCCCGCAAAAAAGTATTAGCGATGTGGAACGGGAACAATTGAAAAAACTCAAAAAAAGTCCGAATAAGTTAATGTTAGATGAATAGTAAAATATGAGCAACAATACATCTTCAATAGTATCCAAAGTATGGTCATTCTGTAACCCCCTGCGAGATGTAGGCGTTGGTTATGGAGATTATCTTGAGCAATTAACATATTTGCTCTTTTTAAAAATGGCAGATGAATATGGTAAGCCACCACATAACAGAAACCTGAATATTCCAAAGGGATTTAACTGGGAAAGTCTGACCGAAAAAAAAGGAGCAGAACTGGAGTTGCATTATGTAAAGTTGCTGCGTGAATTAAGTACACAAAAAGGAATATTAGGGCAAATCTTTACAAAAAGCCAGAACAAAATCCAGGACCCCGCCATGCTGGCAAAGGTAATTGACATGATAAACTCTGAGCAATGGCTGGTTCTTGGAGCAGATGTAAAAGGTGATATTTATGAAGGATTACTTGAAAAAAATGCCGAAGATGTAAAAAGCGGAGCCGGGCAATATTTTACTCCCAGAGCACTTATTAAAGCAATGGTCGAATGTGTCCGCCCGCAACCAATGAAAACCATTGCCGACCCTGCATGCGGAACAGGCGGTTTCTTTTTAGCGGCTTACGATTATCTGGTATCAAATAATAAATTAGATAAAGACCAGAATAAATTTATAAAACTTCAGACATTTTTCGGTAATGAAATTGTCGCCGGAACCAGACGTCTGGCTTTAATGAATTTGTTTCTGCACAACATCGGAGACATTGAAAGTGATAATTTTATTTCACCTGCCGATGCTTTAATTGCAGCTAGTCCAATAACTTATGATTATGTTTTGGCAAATCCACCTTTCGGGAAAAAGAGTTCGCAGACTTTTACCAACGAAGAAGGAGAACTGGAAAAAGATGAACTGACATACAACCGTCAGGATTTTTGGGCAACAACAAGCAATAAACAACTGAATTTTGTTCAGCATATCCGCACCATGCTCAAAACAACAGGTCTTGCAGCCGTTGTTGTTCCCGACAATGTTCTATTTGAAGGCGGTGCCGGTGAAACAGTCCGTAAAAAACTATTAGAGACAACAGATTTGCATACAATTCTGCGTTTACCAACAGGAATTTTCTACGCTCAGGGAGTAAAAGCAAACGTTATTTTCTTTGATAACAAGCCTGCCAGTAAAGATTCATGGACAAAAGAAATCTGGGTTTATGATTACCGTACAAGTATTCATCATACCTTAAAAAAAAATCCATTAAAATTTGAAGATCTGAAAGATTTTGTTGCCTGTTACAATCCGGGAAACAGAAACAAACGCAAGGAAATTTATAACGCAGAAACAAATCCTGAAGGTCGTTGGCGCAAGTTCAGTTATGAAGAAATAATAGCAAGAGATAAAACCAGTCTTGATATTACATGGCTAAAAGACAAATCTCTTGCTGATCTTGACAATTTACCCGACCCAGATGTTTTGGCAGCAGATATAATTGAAAACCTTGAGGCCGGTCTTGAAAGCTTCAGGGCAATAATGATAAAGTTAAATACGTAAAATTAATTACAGGTAATTGCAGTTTAAATGCAGTTTTAATTCGTTTCCAGTATCTGGAACAATTCATCAAGTTTAGGTGTAAGAATAATTTCTGTTCTTCGGTTTTTAGTACGGGCTTCAGTTGTTTTTGCAGGATCAACAGGCAGAAATTCACCTCGTCCTGATGCAATAAGTCTTTTAGGATCTATTTTAGAATCCTTAAGAAGGATTTTTACAATTGCAGTTGCTCTTTTTACGCTTAAATCCCAGTTGTCACTGATATTTCCACTGCCTCCGTATGCCAGATCATCAGTATGCCCTTCGATCATAATATTTATATCATCATTTTTCTCAAGTACATCTGCAAGTTTTATTAAGGCTTTTTGTCCGTTCGGATCAACATCCCATTTTCCTGACTTAAACAGAAGTTTTTCATCAAGTGAAACATAAACTTTACCGTTTCTTTCTTCAATTGTCAGACCTTCACCTTCGAATCCTTTAAGTGCTGCAGAAACTTTATCTTTTAATGCATTTACAATACTGTCTTTTCTGCTGAGCATTGTCTGAAGTTCGATGAGTTTTCTGTTCTTTTCTTCAAGCATTTTGTCTTTATCACTCATTTGTGTCTGCAATAATTCAAGATCTTTTTTCTTGGCATCAAGAACATTCTCCATATCTTTAATTTCGTCTTTCTGTTTTTGTAGGTTTTCCTGCATTTCCTGCAGTTCTGCAAGCAGTTTCCTGGTTTCTGACGATTCATCCATGTTTTTCTGGCGAAGCTTTTTCAGTAATTCATCATTGAGTTCATTGATTTTATCATATTGTTGGGTTAGTTTTCTTAATGTAATACCGGTAACCGTTGTATCATTCATCAACATTTTAACTTGCTTACTGAGTTCTTCAAATTTTGATTCCAGTTCAGCTACCTTAACCTCATTTTCAGCATTTTTGTTTTTAATATATTCACGTTCTTCTTCACATTTCTGATTTTTGGTTTTTAAATCCTGGTATTGACGTGCAGGAACACATGAAAAAAACAGACCGGTAATGATAAGTGCTACAAAAATTATATTTCTTTTAAACATGGTAAAAACAGTTTTTGGTTTAATTTACAAAGTTATCAAGTAATGTATTTAATTCTTTAACAGATGTTTTAATTTACTAACAAAAATATGAACATAAGGAAAAATAAATTTGCTGAAATTTTTACTTCAGGAGGTAAATATTCATATGAATATTTGTACTTTTAGTTCTTTTTATTGATAAATATAATCTATTCTTTATGAACTCTATTGATGGATATAAATTTGCAGGAAAAAGAGTACTTGTCAGAGTTGATTTCAATGTTCCACTCGATAAGGACGGAAATATAATAGATGATACACGAATTGTTTCTGCAATCCCTACTATAAGGCATATTCTGGCAGAGGGTGGATCAATAATAATTATGACACACTTGGGAAGACCGAAAGGAAAGCCAATTGAATCTTTGTCAGTAAGGCATATTGTTCCTGATCTCGAACGCATTCTTGATCAGCATGTTATTTTTGTTGATGATTGTATCGGGGAAAAAGCAAAAAAGGCTGCCGAAAAACTGAAACCGGGCGATATTATGATACTTGAAAATCTCAGGTTTCATAAGGAGGAAATTGAAGGAGATGAGGAATTTGCAAGACAGCTTTCAGAACTCGGGGATGCATATGTGATGAATGCTTTCGGAACGGCTCACCGCGCACATGCATCAACATTTACTATCGCAAAATTCTTTCCATACGATAAAATGTTCGGATACCTTGTTGAAAATGAAATAAAGAACATCGACAAGGTAATGAAAAAAGCCAAGCCACCATTTACTGCAATTATTGGCGGGTCAAAGGTTTCGACAAAAATACATATCATTGAAGCCTTAATCGAAAAAGTTGATCATCTGATTATTGGCGGAGGTATTGTCTTTACATTTATTAAAGCAATGGGTGGAAAAATTGGCGACTCACTTGTTGAAGATAGTTATGTTGATATTGCAAAAAGAATCATAAAAAAAGCTGAAGAAAATGATGTCAAGCTGCATATTCCCTCTGATTGTTTAATTGCAGATAAGTTTGATAATAATTCTAAAATTGATCATTGTGAAATAGATAAAATACCTGACGGATGGATGGGACTTGATATAGGAATAAAATCTGCTGAATATTTTGCTGATGTTATCGAAGAATCATATACAATTTTATGGAATGGTCCTCTTGGCGTATTTGAGATGCCTCATTTTTCAAATGGAACATTAAGGATTGCACTTGCAGTTGCCAGAGCTACGGATAAAGGGGCTTTTTCACTTGTTGGAGGAGGCGATTCCATTGCAGCCATTAATAAGTACAGCCTAGCACATAAAATCAGTTATATATCAACAGCCGGAGGTGCTTTACTTGAGTACATCGAAGGGAAACAACTACCTTCAATAAAAGCTATAAAACGTACTTTCTCTGTTGATGATTATAACTTTAAAGGGAAAAGAGCATTAATACGTGTTGATTTTAATGTACCTCTTGATAAGGATGGAAAGATACTTGATGATACCCGCATCCGTACTGGATTACCTTCAATCCGTAAAGTTCTTGCGGACGGTGGCTCTGTAATTATTATGACTCACATTGGGAGGCCAAAAGGAGAGAGAATTGATGCTATGTCAACAAGACATATTTTACCATATCTCGAAAAAGCATTTGATCGAAAAATTATTTTTCAGGACAGATGTCTTGGCGATGAAGCTAAAAAAGTAGCAGCGAATTTAAAACCGGGCGACATTATGCTTCTCGAAAATCTCAGATTTAATAACGGAGAAATTAATGGAGACGAAGAATTTGCTAAAAATCTGGCAGCTTTAGGTGATGTTTATGTTATGAATGCTTTTGGTACTGCTCATCGTGCTCACGCATCAACCTTTACCATTGCAAAATTTTTCCCGAATGATAAGATGTTGGGCTATTTGGTAGAAAGCGAAATTAATAATATTAATAAAATTTTACATAGTGCTCAAAAACCTTTTACAGCAATAATCGGTGGTGCAAAAATTTCAACAAAAATATTAATAATCGAAGCCTTAATCGAAAAAGTCGATCGCTTAATTATTGGTGGAGGTATTGTTTTTACTTTTATTAAAGCGATGGGAGGATCCATAGGAGATTCGTTGGTTGAAAATGATTATGTTGAAGTGGCAAAAAGAATAATTGATAAAGCCCAAAAATTGGGAGTAAAACTTTATTTGCCAGAAGATTGTGTAATTGCTGATAAGTTTGACAAGGATGCAAATATCCATCATTGTGAAATAGATAAAATTCCTGACGGATGGATGGGGCTGGATATAGGAGTAAAATCATCAGAAATTTTTTCAAAAGTAATAGAAAGTTCGGCTACTATTCTCTGGAATGGACCATTAGGTGTTTTTGAAATGAGATATTTTTCAAATGGAACTTTACGTCTTGCATTGGCGGTTGCAAGAGCAACTGATAAAGGTGCATACTCTCTGGTTGGAGGAGGAGATTCAATCTCAGCTGTAAATAAGTATCATCTTGCTCCAAGAATCAGTTATATTTCTACGGCAGGCGGTGCTTTGCTTGAATATATTGAAGGCAAGGAACTACCCAGTTTAAAAGCTATTCGTCAAAAAAATTAAATTATAAATCTATGTTAGAAAAATTAAACATTCCGTTGATTCAACACGCTAATCTGAAAGATAAAATAGTTCTTGTCCGCGTTGATCATAACGTTGTTAAGAAAGGTATTATTCACGACCCATATCGTATAGATATGACGATTGGTACTCTTTACCATATTAACGCAAGGGGAGGAAAAATGATTTTAATGACTCATGTTGGTCGTCCTAAAAACAAAAAATCAGGAAAAATTGAAGTCAACGAAGAAACATCTGTACAACCTATTGTTGAATATATACAAAACAAATTGCATATAAAACTATGTATTCCTGAATTTTATCGAAAAGATGACGGCGGATATCCTAGTATAGAAACTTCTGTCAATCATCTGATAAGAGATTTGAAAGAAAACAGAACAGACGGAATTTATCTTCCAAATACACGCTGGTTTGAAGGAGAAGAAGCAAAAGATGACAAAGCAGATCGTTTTGCACATCAGTTGGCAGGTCTTGCCGATATATTCGTAAATGATGCCTTCGGGTCATGGCAGCCTCATGCTTCAACGGTACTTGTAAATAAATATTTGCCCAGCTATGCAGGTTATCTTATGCAAAAAGAAATAGAGAACCTTGACAGGATATATGTTCCTGAATTTCCATTTGTTGCGGTAGTTGCAGGCTCCAAATTTGATACTAAAATCGAACCATTATATGCATTAATACAAAAATCCGATTATCTGGTACTTGGAGGTGTAATATACAATGCATATCTGTGTGCAAAATATAAAATTAAAATAAAAGGTATTTCTGATGAGGACCTTGGTCATGCACAAAAATTTGTAGATTTTGCTTCTAAATTTCCGGGGAAATTAATTGAATTACCATACATAATTGAATCTGACAGTATCGAAGGTAAATATGAAGGGCAGTACTGCACTCATTATATTAAAGATTTAAAACCAGGGCAGGAATTAAACTATGTACTTGATGTAGCTCCGGAATCTTTCAATGAGAAATATGTAAATGATATTTTTCACAAAGCCAAAACAATATTTGTAAATGCTGTAATGGGTTTTACACCTCATTTTAATGATGGAACAATTGCTCTCGACCAACTTATTGATCAAAATGTTGAAGCAGTAAAACTTTATGGAGGTGGAGACACTATGCAGGAATTAAAACGATTATTGCCCGGTTTATACATTGTCGCTTTAGATAGTCCCAAATACTATATTTTTACAGGAGGAGGAGCTGTTTTAAAAGCTATAGAGGAAGGTACAACTACTGGTTTAGCTCCTGTAAAGGCTTTGATTGAAAATCAGCAAAACATCAAATAGTTTATGAAGAAGCTGTTCTTTATTTTTATTATATTAGTTTCTATTACTCTGATTTCCTGTAAATCAAAAACATCTCAGGATTATTTTGCAGAAGCTGAAAAAATGTACAGAATCAAAGAATACGCGGAATCGGAGAAATTGTTGAAAAAAAGCATTGAATTGGATTCATGCAATATTGATGCTCTGTATTTTGGTGCAATTACTACTCAAAATACGGAAAATTTTTTGGAATCAGAAATGTATATTAGCAAATATGAATTATGCGGAGGAGATGAAATAAAGTTATGTAAACTTGCAGGAGATTTTTATGAAAGAATATATACTGATAAGCTCAAAGCGATAAGTTATTATTCCAGATTATTGAAACTTGATAATGATACTTGTATGTGGATCAATCATCTGGCAGATCTGATATATCAGACGTGGACAGATGAAGACGCGAAGGATTTTTTGACAAAAAGAAGAGAATGTCTGACATCTAAGACAATTGGCATACTTAATGAATTAGAGACTAATTACTTGACTTACAAAAGTGAAAAAGGGGGGTTTAGCCTTGTCTATCCGGAGTCGTGGATTACAGAAGAAAGAAATCCTCCGGATATGTTTTTTTGGGAGGCAGTGGATGCGGAAACCGGTGTAAATATTAATATAACTGTTGCTTCTGATCAGAATACATCTTTATCTGACTGGATGAATATGATTGATTCTGAAATTAGAAAGGATGGATATGAAATTCAGAAAAGTGAAATTATTACTCTGGATAGTATTGATTGCAGTTATTTTAGTTCCATTACAAGAAAAAATGATCTGTCCATAGTTATTAATAATTATGTGTTACTTAAAAATGGCAAAGCATATATGATGAATTATACAGGAAGAGAGGAATATATGCCAAAATATAAGTGGATTGAGAAAAAAATATTGAATTCGTTTAACTTGATTTGAATACTATAATGTATTATTTTCAATAAGTTTTTTGTTTATAACAAAAATCTTATTTATGT